>CAJZDE010000061.1:0-7245 GCA_915063165.1 uncultured Streptococcus sp. | reverse complement strand
ATGGCATCCATTACCAGCTGAACAGGTTGCACAACTCCGGAAGGAAATGGATCTTGCGGAAGATCAGTTTGTCGTAATCGGTGCGGGTCAGGTTCAGAAACGTAAAGGAATTGATGATTTTATCCGTCTTGCTGAGGAATTGCCAGAAATTACCTTTATCTGGGCAGGTGGTTTTTCATTTGGTGGGATGACCGATGGTTATGAACGCTACAAGAAGATTATGGACAATCCACCAAAAAATCTTATTTTCCCTGGAATTGTGTCACCGGAACGGATGCGGGAACTTTACGCTATGGCGGATCTGTTCTTGCTACCAAGTTACAATGAATTATTCCCTATGACTATCTTAGAGGCCGCTAGTTGCGAGGCTCCTATTATGTTAAGAGATTTGGATCTGTATAAGGTTATTCTTGATGGGAATTATCGTGCTACAAGTGATGTTTCCGAGATGAGAGAAGCAATCCTAGAATACAAGAATGACCCTGAAGCCTTAAAGGACTTGAAAGAAAAAGCTCGTGAGATCTCCAAAGAGTACTCTGAGGAGCATTTGTTGGAAATCTGGTTAAAATTTTATCGAGAACAGGCTGCTTTGGGCAAAAAGTGAGGTAATTTATGCGAATTGGTTTATTTACAGATACCTATTTCCCTCAGGTTTCCGGGGTCGCGACTAGTATTCGGACTTTGAAAACTGAGCTTGAAAAGCAGGGGCATGCAGTTTTTATCTTTACAACAACTGATAAAGACGTGAACCGATACGAAGATTGGCAAATTATTCGCATTCCGAGTGTCCCTTTCTTTGCATTTAAGGATCGACGATTTGCCTACCGAGGTTTTACAAAGGCGCTTGAAATTGCCAAGCAGTATCAACTCGACATCATTCATACCCAGACAGAATTTTCTCTTGGTTTGTTAGGAATTTGGATTGCAAGAGAATTGAAAATCCCAGTTATTCATACCTACCATACCCAGTATGAAGACTATGTGCATTACATTGCTAAGGGCATGCTAATTCGTCCGAGTATGGTAAAATATTTGGTGCGAGGCTTCCTTCATGATGTAGATGGCGTGATTTGCCCTAGTGAGATTGTTCGTGATCTTTTATCGAAATACAAAGTCAAGGTTGAAAAGCGTGTTATCCCAACTGGAATTGAGCTGGCTAAGTTTGAACGACCTGAGATCAAAGAGGAAAACTTACTAGAGCTTCGTTCGAAGTTAGGTATTCAGGAAGGCGAGAAAATGTTGCTGAGTCTTTCTCGTATCTCCTTTGAGAAGAATATCCAAGCAGTCTTAGTCGCCTTTGCACAGGTTTTGAAAGAAGAAGACAAGGTGAAGTTGGTTGTTGCTGGAGACGGACCTTATCTGGACAGTCTGAAAGAACAAGCAGGGAAATTAAACATACAAAAACATGTGATTTTTACAGGTATGATTGCTCCCAGTGAGACGGCCTTGTACTATAAAGCAGCTGATTTCTTTATTTCAGCCTCTACGAGTGAAACTCAGGGTTTAACCTATCTAGAAAGTCTAGCCAGTGGAACGCCTGTTATTGCTCATGGCAACCCCTATCTTGAAAATCTGATCAATGATAAAATGTTTGGGACCCTCTACTATGGAGAACGAGAGCTTGCAGGAGCTATCCTTGAAGCATTGATTGCTACTCCTGATATGTCTGAACAAAAGTTGGCGGATAAGTTGTACGAGATTTCGGCTGAAAATTTTGGGAAACGAGTTCATGAGTTTTACCTTGATGCCATTATCTCAAATAACTTTGAACATGAGCTACATGATGGACAACCTGTCACTCAGCGCTTCTTAAAAACGATTCTCTATCTACCTCAACAGGCTGTTACAAGCCCAGTAAAAGAATCCAAGCGTATTTTAAGAGCGTCTCGAAAACAATTGTCTAGCATCAGAGATTATTGGAGAGACGAATTCAAATAATAGAATAAGAGGAAGAAAAAATGAAAAAATTAATGAGAAGCGGGAAAGATCAAAAAATTGGTGGAGTATGCGCAGGAGTTGCTCATTATTTTGATATCGATCCAACAATTGTTCGTGTCATTTGGGCTGTTCTTGCATTTTGTTATGGGACAGGAGTCCTTGCTTATATCATTTTATGGTTGATTGCACCAGTTTCAACAGAATATTAAATTAGAATTATATAGAAAAAGGAGAAGTTATGGCTTTTGGAGATAACGGAAAACGTAAAAAAACTTTGTTTGAAAAGGTGACACTTGTTGTCGTGCTCATCATGTTGTTTGTAACCCTTGCTGGTATCTTTGCAACAGCGCTTGGAGCTTTTAGCAGATTCTAAGCAAGTTGTTTGGATAGAAACAATAACTAATGACTGGGATTTCCCAGCCTTTTTAAAGCGAGAAAAAATATGAGTATGTTTTTAGATACAGCTAAGATTAAAGTCAAGGCTGGTAATGGTGGTGATGGCATGGTTGCCTTTCGCCGTGAAAAATATGTCCCGAATGGTGGTCCTTGGGGTGGTGATGGTGGACGTGGAGGGAACGTCGTTTTCGTAGTAGACGAAGGCTTACGTACCTTGATGGATTTCCGCTATAACCGTCATTTCAAGGCCGAATCCGGTGAAAAAGGGATGACCAAAGGAATGCACGGACGTGGTGCAGAAGATCTTCGTGTTCGCGTACCACAGGGGACTACTGTACGTGATGCGGAAACAGGAAAAGTCATTACAGACTTGATTGAACATGGTCAAGAATTTATCGTGGCTCA
This sequence comes from uncultured Streptococcus sp., assembly GCA_915063165.1. GTDB lineage: Bacteria > Bacillota > Bacilli > Lactobacillales > Streptococcaceae > Streptococcus. Next base: position 4,506 of record CAJZDE010000061.1, on the reverse strand, counting down.
TGGCGGTCGTGGAGGTCGTGGAAATATCCGTTTTGCCACGCCAAAAAATCCTGCACCTGAAATCTCTGAGAATGGAGAACCAGGTCAAGAACGTGAGTTGCAACTGGAATTGAAGATTCTAGCGGATGTCGGCTTGGTCGGTTTCCCATCTGTCGGCAAGTCAACTTTGCTTAGTGTCATCACTTCAGCTAAGCCAAAAATCGGTGCTTACCACTTTACGACCATTGTCCCTAATTTGGGTATGGTTCGTACACAGTCAGGTGAATCTTTTGCAGTAGCAGACCTTCCAGGTTTGATTGAAGGGGCTAGTCAAGGTGTTGGTCTTGGAACCCAGTTTCTTCGTCATATCGAACGCACTCGAGTTATCCTCCATGTCATCGATATGTCAGCTAGTGAAGGACGTGATCCTTATGAGGACTACCTTGCTATCAATAAGGAATTGGAATCCTATAATCTTCGTCTCATGGAACGTCCACAGATTATCGTGGCCAACAAGATGGATATGCCTGAAAGTCAGGAAAATCTGAAAACTTTCAAGGAAAAGTTGGCTGCAAACTACGACGAGTTTGAGGAACTTCCAGCCATTTTCCCAATTTCTGGATTGACCAAGCAAGGGTTGGCGACTCTTTTGGACGCGACAGCTGAATTGTTAGACAAGACTCCAGAATTCCCGATTTATGATGAATCCGATATGGAAGAAGAGACTTACTATGGCTTTGACGAGGAAGAAAAAGCCTTTGAGATTAGTCGTGATGATGATGCGACATGGGTACTTTCTGGTGAAAAACTAATGAAACTCTTTAACATGACCAACTTTGACCGTGACGAATCGGTCATGAAGTTTGCCCGTCAGCTTCGTGGTATGGGGGTTGACGAAGCCCTTCGTGCACGTGGCGCCAAAGATGGCGACTTGGTCCGCATCGGTAAATTTGAGTTTGAATTTGTAGACTAGGAGATTGATATGGGAGATAAACCGATATCATTCCGAGATGCAGATGGCAATTTTGTTTCTGCAGCAGATGTGTGGAATGAAAAGAAACTAGAAGAATTGTTTAATCGTCTCAATCCTAAACGTGCTCTTCGATTGGCGCGTACAAAGAAAGAAGAAACACAGTCAAAGAAATAAAAAATTCCCGTGATCTTTTAATCACGGGATTTGTTTTATTCACTAAAGAAAAATGGTGGCGCATATTTTTTAAGACTCTCAAAACAAGCCTGCGCTTTTGTAGCATCTTCACAGATAATCATGCAGACATCGTCTCCACAAAGAGTTGCAACGACATCTGGAAAGGCCAAGGAATCAATTACAGATCCAAATGATTGGGCTAAACCGGGTAAAGTTTTCAAAATAACTTGGTGTTGCACCGGACGCAACATAACAAGAGCATCTTCCATATAGTTTTCAAGACGTTTTTCCCATTTGGAGATAGACCCTGTATTTAGCACATAGTAAGAATTATCCTCTTCGCGCACTTTTGAAAGGTTCATGGTTTTGATATCGCGTGATAGAGTAGCCTGAGTCACTTGGATATCATTTTCCGCTAATAAGGCTTGTAATTCAGCTTGTGTATGGATTTTGTTTTTTGAAACGAGGGCGCGGATAAGTTGGTGTCTGTGTTCTGATTTGTTCATAAAGTAAGTACTCCTTTTACAAGGTACAGTAGCGTGGACTGAACGATAACGTCAGTCGGGTGGTAGGCGGTATTGTCACGTATGATGATTTCGCAGTCAGTAGGATAAAGAACTAGATGGAGAGATTCTCCTTCTTTTAACTTTGTCACTAGTTGCGTGCAGATAAACTGGGTAGCAATCCGTTCATCTACATTGATGTTCTTTAATGACAGTGAATCATTCAATTTGGGTAGCTTTTTGTCACGGCGTTTTGTGAATTCACTCTAAATGTTAATTCACAGAGATTTCCAACATGTGGTCTAGTAGCGTATATGATAAATGGTTACACATGTTGGTTAGAGGGGGGAGTATCTTCTGCCCAAGTTCCATCTAGAGGTTTCTAAATAACTCTTATTTGAACTGGTTTTGATACGAAGTTTATGTTTGATTCGACTGTTCAAGTGGAAAACCTTGGTTATAAGAAGTTCAATGGTCAATTTGATTGACTTTTCCTTTGAATACTTCCACATTGAAAGTCTGGTACATTATACCTTTTGACAAGGTAGGATAAGACTAGACTGTGCTAAATCAACAGTCAACTGATAGTCTGTATTATCTCGAATTGTAATCTCAAAGTCTGTTGTGTAGAGAACCAAACGGAGAGTATCTCCTTCTTTAAGTTTGTAGATAGTTGGTTGAAGCTCTAGCTTGAAGTCCATCCATTCATTTGGTTGGATTTCTTCAATCGTCAAGAGATTGGTTCGATTTTGAAGATTAAGGTAACCTTTGGTGATGACACGTTGGGCACTTGGATTGAATGGCAGTTCGCAGAGATTTTCAAGCATGTGGTAGCGACCGTTGTCAATGGTTCTAGCACTTAAAACCGCTGGATAAGGCTGTAGATATTTCTTTTGTCCAAGTTCTAACAGTTGGGCTGATAATAAGCCCTTGTTCGTACTCGATTTGACACGAAGTTTCAGCTCCACTCGCCCATTTAAGTGAATGTCTTGACTTACTGGAAGGTCAATGGTAATCTGATTGGCTTTTCCTTGGTAAAGTTCAGTGTTGAAGGTCTGGTAAGTCTTACCATAACGATCAAAATCTTTTTGATCATACTGGTTTTGAATCACTTTTTCCTCATTACCAAGAGAGAAGGTATGCAGTTCATCCTGTTTGCCAAAGTTATCAAGACCTTGCCATTTTTGCGGTGCGATATTGTCCTGCCAGATGACAGTCGGAAGTTGATAGCCTGAGTCAAGTCCTAACAATTTCTTACTTAACAAGGCATTCATGGACTCGCGGAAGTCGATCGACTGCCAGTTGTTCATATAGACATGGGCACCATGATGGAAAAAGAGGTGCTTATTGATATGGCTAGGAAGGGCATGAAACATCTGGTAAACATGAAGAGGTTTGACGTTCCAATCCTGGGAACCATGCGTAAAGACGACCTCAGCTTGAACCTTGTGAGCATTGAGCAGATAGTTGCGGTCATGCCAAAACTGATTGTAGTCACCAGTCTTGCGATTGAGTTTCTCTTTAACCTTTTCTAAGTCGGTTTGATGAGCTTCATTACCACGAATATAGTCACCAGCTTGGAGGTTGCGGGAGTAGGTCAGTTCAGCAAGTGAGTCAAAATCCTCACCCGGATAACCACCTGGGCTGGTCACCAGACCATTTTCTCGATAGTAGTTGTACCAAGAGGAAATACCTGCTTCCGCAATAATCACTTCCAAGCCATCAACACCAGTGGTGGCGAGACCATTAGACATGGTACCTAGATAGGAAATACCTGTTGTTGCGACTTTGCCGTTTGACCAGTCAGCCTTGATTTGGCGCTTGCGCGTGTGGTCCGTGAAAGCACGACAACGACCATTGAGCCAATCAATGACATTTTTATAAGCTTCAATCTGCTGGTAGTCACCATTGGTCATGAGACCTTGAGAATCTTTGGTTCCAACACCTGATACATAGAGATTGGCAAATCCACGTGGGAGGAAGTAGTCATTGAGTGTATATGAGCTATTGATATGAGATAGCTTTTCTTCAGCTTCTGAGACGACTTCTGCTTGACCATGAGATTCGACTAAATTCAGCTTGGGCTCCTCAAGTTCAATGGTGTGGGGCGGTTTGACCTCAAGCACCCCTTCCATTTTGTAGAGAGCCTTGTCACTGGCTTTGTCGTTAGTCCCTTGGTGGTAAGGGCTGGCAGTCATGACTGAAGGAATCTGTCCATCATAACGCGGGCGAATAATGCTGACCTTGACTAAGTCAGGGAGACCGTCGTTATCAGTATCCACACGACTCTCGACATACACGACTTCACGAATGACATCATGAGTAGAGAAGGTTGCCAAGCTCTTACCGTTAAAGTAGTGGTAGTGATTATCTTCTGGAATGAGTCCATCACTAACAAGTTGATCAATGAGCGTATTTCCTTTTTTCGTTCTCGTATTGAGTAACTGATAAAGATTTTCAATGAGATCCCCATAAACAATAGGAAAACCAGTTTCTTTACGAAACTGTTCGGCATCCTCAAAGTCAACAAGATAGCTAAATCCTAAAAGTTGAAAAACTACTGTGTAGAAAATCTCCGCAGTTAACTCACGGTCTGACTGGAAAAAGGTTACTAAATCTGTTTCTTTATCCGCAGCCAAAGTCGATAAGGCATAATCCGTGTCAGAATAAGTGAAAAAACTCCAACAAATGAAGTCTTCAAACTGTCTTTTTAAGGACAGTTGGGGTGACAGCTTTAGACCAAGACCTTCTAATTCTGCAAATCGTTGAGAACTAGTGGTTGGTTGATAGCTGAATTGATTAAAACGCATGTTTCTCTCCTTTGAAAACAGACTGGATTTATTATATCAAAAAAGAGGGAAAAATGGAATAAATAAA
>CAJZDE010000060.1:0-7359 GCA_915063165.1 uncultured Streptococcus sp. | reverse complement strand
TGGTGTTTTGCTTCCTAATTTAATGGAGAATAGACTCGTATGCGTATTAAATGGTTTTCCTTGATTAGGATTACAGGTTTACTTTTGGTGCTTTTGTACCACTTCTTTCAAACGATCTTTCCTGGAGGCTTCTTTGGGGTAGATGTCTTTTTCACTTTTTCAGGATTTTTGATCACCTCCCTCCTTTTAGAAGAATTTGGAAAGGCACGCCAGATTGATTTGCTGGGATTTTTTAAGAGACGGTTTTACCGCATCGTGCCACCTGTGGTGCTGATGGTTTTGGTGACCATGCCTTTTACTTTCTTGGTTCGTCAAGACTATGTTGCTGGAATTGGTGGCCAGATTGCTGGAGTTCTCGGTTTTATGACCAACTTCTACGAAATGTTAACAGGGGGCAGTTATGAATCCCAGTTCATTCCACATCTCTTTGTTCACAACTGGAGTCTAGCCGTTGAGGTTCACTACTATATCCTTTGGGGCTTAGCGGTTTGGTTCTTATCGAAACGTTCAAAATCTAGTAGTCAATTGAGAGGGATGGTCTTTCTCCTTTCTGCGGGAGCTTTTATCATTAGCTTTTTCTCCATGTTTATTGGTAGTCTAATGGCGAGTTCCTATTCATCTGTCTACTTTTCAAGTTTAACCCATGTTTATCCCTTCTTTTTAGGAAGCATTTTGGCGACAGTTGTGGGGGTTCGTCAGACGAGCGATTTAGTCAAGCAGTTTGACCGGACATGGGATATTCGTCAGAATCTACTGGTATTTGCTGCAGGTCTCTTAGTGTTAATGCTCTTGACTTTCTTTGTCAAGTTCACCTACCTGTTTGCGTACTTATTTGGCTTCTTGCTAGCAAGTTTAGCGGCAGTGACCATGATTTTTGCTGCGCGTGTCTTGCATGAGAAAACGCCTGAGATACAAGAACCTCGGATCATTACATTTTTAGCGGATACCAGCTACGCGGTTTATCTTTTCCACTGGCCTTTTTATATTATCTTTTCTCAGTTGGTGAGTAATCTACCTGCTGTTATTCTGACAATCATCTTTTCTTATTTCTTTGCTATCCTATCCTTCTATATTATTGAGCCATTGATTGCCGGTAAATCCAATCCTTTAATACGGAAGATTAGTCGATTGCCTCATATTAAACCAATTAGTGCTGGTGGTGCTGGCATTCTTACCTTACTTACCTTGATTATCATAGCTGTGGCTCCTCAAGTTGGAGCTTTTGAGACAGACTTGATGGTCAATGGTTTCAAACAAGCCCAGACCAATATAGGACAAACAAAGACTCTTGCTGAACAAGCTGAACTGAGTCGTCTAGGAATTTCTGATGGAACAAGTCTAATAGGAGATTCGGTAGCCTTGCGTGCCAATACAGCCTTACAAGAGGCACTTCCTGAAGCAAATATCAATGCCCAGATTAGTCGAACGACCAAGCAAGCCAACGATATTATGCTCAATAACAGTCAGAACAAGGCGCTTTTAAAAACAGTTGTCATTGCAACGGGAGTCAACAATCCTGAAGGTTACAAGAATGATTTGGACAGCATCGTGAACAATCTACCGAAAGGACACCATCTCATTCTTGTTACACCTTATGAGGGAGATAAGAGCAAGGACACTTACACATCAGTGGAGCAGTATGCGGTTTATGCACGGGAATTAGCTGAAAAGAATCCTTACGTGAGCATCGCTGACTGGAATAAGGTTGCTAAGGAACACCCTGAAATCTGGGCTGGAACCGACCAAGTTCACTTTGGAAATGATAGCAACATGATTGAAGAAGGTGCTAAACTTTACGCAGAAACGATTGCAGCTGCTGTAAAGGCTGCTCAAGAACTGCCTGTAAAATCAAAATAAGATCAAAGAGTTGGAGAAATCCAGCTCTTTTAAAATATCTCTATAAAATAGGTCTATACCATTTACAAATGAAAAAGAAAGGTTTATAATGTAATTGACATAATAAATTCTAGAATCAATCTATCAAGGAGGTTATCATTATGCCTAATTATATTAAAGCGGATCAGTTTTTCTACCCACACGGAGTTCGTCGTGGCGGTTACTTGGAACTTGTGGATGGCAAGTTTGGTAAACATGTAGAACAGATTCCTGAAGGAGCTGAGGTGATTGACTATACCGGTTATAGCATTGCCCCAGGACTTGTGGATACCCATATTCATGGATTTGGTGGTGTCGATGTCATGGACAATAACATCGAAGGAACCCTTCATACCATGAGTGAAGGCTTGCTTAGCACGGGTGTTACCAGCTTCTTGCCAACGACGTTGACTTCCTCTTACGAGCAGTTGCTTGCGGTAACTGAAAATATCGGTGCTCGTTACCAGGAAGCAAGTGGAGCCAAGATTCGTGGAATCTATTTTGAAGGCCCTTATTTCACAGAGAAATACAAAGGAGCCCAAAACCCTGCCTATATGAAAGACCCTCGTATGGATGAGTTTCGTGCTTGGCAAAAAGCAGCCAATGGCCTGCTCAATAAAATCGCCCTTGCGCCAGAACGCGAAGGTGTAGAAGACTTTGTTCGTACGATTACGGGTGAAGGAGTGACCGTTGCTCTTGGACACTCCAATGCGACTTTTGATGAAGCTAAAAAAGCAGTCGATGCTGGAGCAAGTGTTTGGGTACATGCCTACAATGGAATGCGTGGGTTGACTCACCGTGAGCTCGGTATGGTGGGAGCCATGTATGAATTGCCACATACTTATGCAGAATTGATTTGTGATGGTCACCACGTGGATCCAAAGGCCTGTGATATCTTGCTCAAACAAAAGGGAACTGAAAATATCGCCCTTATCACAGACTGTATGACAGCTGGTGGCTTGGAAGATGGAGACTACATGTTGGGAGAATTCCCGGTAGTAGTTGCTAATGGAACTGCTCGCCTCAAATCGACAGGCAATTTGGCAGGTTCTATCCTCAAACTCAAAGATGGTTTGAAGAATGTGGTCGAATGGGGCATTGCGAATCCGCATGAAGCAGTCATGATGGCCAGCCTCAACCCAGCAAAATCTGTTCACATCGATGATGTCTGTGGTCAAATCCGTGAAGGTTACGACGCCGACTTTATCGTACTAGATAAAGATTTGGAATTGGTAGCAACCTACCTAGATGGTGTGAAACGTTATCAAGCCTAAGAAGATAAAAATAGGGGTCAGGAAGGACTCCTATTTTTATTATACTCAAAAAAAGGTTTTAATAAGTTTCTCTGATAGGGAACTTAAGCAAAATTCTTTCCTTGTTTTGAAAAATTGGTTATAATATACGATACAAAGGAAGTAGTAAGAATGTATCGTGTTATAGAAATGTATGGGGATTTTGAACCGTGGTGGTTCATAGAAGGTTGGGAAGAAGATGTCATCATGAGTCAATCTTTTGACAAGTATTATGATGCTCTAAAATATTATAAATCATGCTGGTTTGAGCTGGAAAAGAAGAATCCTCTTTATAAGAGTCGGAGTGATTTGATGACTATTTTTTGGGATCCTGCTGACCAACGCTGGTGTGATGAATGTGATGAGTATTTGCAGCAGTATCATTCTTTGGCACTTTTACAGGATGAGCAAGTCATCCCCGATGAAAAGCTACGTCCAGGCTATGAAAAACAAACAGGTCAAGAAAAGCATCGTTCTTGCCGCATGAAATGGAGATAAAAAAGTAACTTTTTAAGTTGCTTTTTTTATTTTTTTGCGAATAGTTAGATAAGGAGGGCGGTATGGTACAAGAAATTGCACAGAAAATTATTGCTACTGCGAAAGAAAAGAAGGCCCAGGATATCTATTTTATCCCCAAGGAAAAGTCCTATGAGCTTCACATGCGGGTTGGAGACGAGCGGTGTCTAGTTGACTCCTATGAGTTTGATATTTTAGCTGCTGTGATTAGTCATTTTAAGTTTGTAGCGGGTATGAATGTAGGAGAGAAGAGACGTAGTCAGCTGGGCTCTTGTGACTACCAGTATGGAGAGAAGGTGTCTTCTCTGCGTTTGTCTACCGTGGGAGATTATCGGGGACATGAGAGTTTGGTCATTCGTTTGTTGCACGATGAGGAGCAGGACCTGCATTTCTGGTTTCAGGATATGAACGAACTGGGTGAGCAGTACCGGCAACGGGGCCTCTACCTTTTTGCGGGTCCGGTCGGCAGTGGCAAGACGACTCTGATGCACGAATTAGCCAAGTCCCTGTTTAAGGGGCAGCAAGTTATGTCTATCGAAGACCCAGTAGAAATCAAGCAGGAAGACATGCTCCAGTTGCAGTTGAATGAGGCGATTGGCTTGACCTATGAAAATCTCATCAAACTGTCTCTCCGGCATCGTCCTGATCTCTTGATTATTGGTGAAATTCGGGATAGCGAGACGGCGCGTGCAGTGGTCAGAGCCAGTTTGACAGGGGCGACAGTCTTTTCAACCATTCATGCCAAGAGTATCCGAGGAGTTTATGAACGCCTTCTGGAGTTGGGGGTGACGGAGGAGGAACTAGCAGTTGTTCTGCAAGGAGTCTGCTACCAGAGATTAATCGCGGGAGGAGGAATCGTTGACTTTGCAAACAAAGACTATCAAGAACACCAGCCAACCAGGTGGAATGAACAGATTGACCAGCTTCTTAAAGATGGACATATCACAAGTCTTCAGGCTGAAGCGGAAAAAATTAGCTACAGCTAAGCAGAAGAAAATCATTACCTTGTTTAACAACCTCTTCTCCAGTGGCTTTCATTTGGTGGAAATTATTTCTTTCTTGGGAAGAAGTGCCCTGCTAGAAAAGGACTATGTGGCCCAGATGCACCAAGGCTTGGCTCAGGGGAAATCATTCTCAGAAATGATGAACAGCTTGGGCTTTTCAAGTGCTATTGTGACCCAGTTATCTCTAGCTGAAGTTCACGGGAATCTCCACCTGAGTCTGGAAAAGATAGAAGAATATCTGGACAATCTGGCCAAGGTCAAGAAAAAGTTAATCGAAGTGGCGACTTATCCCCTGATTTTGCTGGGATTTCTCCTGCTAATCATGTTGGGGCTCAGAAACTATTTGCTGCCTCAACTGGACAGTAGCAATATCGCCACTCAAATCATTGGCAATCTGCCACAAATATTTATGGGACTAGTGCTGGTTTGCTCTCTATCTTTACTTTTAGCTCTCACTTTCTACAAAAGAGGTTCCAAGATGCGGGTCTTCTCGATGTTAGCTCGGATCCCCTTTCTAGGAATCTTTGTCCAGACCTATCTGACGGCCTATTATGCGCGTGAATGGGGCAATATGATTTCACAGGGGATGGAGCTGACGCAGATTTTTCAGATCATGCAGAAACAGGGTTCTCAGCTCTTTAAAGAAATCGGTCAAGATTTGGCTCAAGCCCTGCAAAATGGCCGCGAATTTTCTCAAACCATAGCGACCTATCCTTTCTTTAAAAAGGAGTTGAGTCTCATCATCGAGTATGGAGAAGTCAAGTCCAAGCTGGGGAGTGAGTTGGAAATCTATGCTGAGAAGACTTGGGAAGCCTTTTTTACCCGAGTCAACCGCACCATGAACTTAGTACAGCCACTGGTTTTTATCTTTGTGGCCCTGATTATCGTTTTACTTTATGCGGCAATGCTTATGCCCATGTATCAAAATATGGAGGTAAATTTTTAAAATGAAAAAACTCATGACAAATTTAAAAAAAGCCAAGGTTAAAGCTTTCACTTTGGTAGAAATGTTAGTGGTTTTGCTTATCATCAGTGTTCTTCTCTTGCTCTTTGTGCCCAATTTGACCAAGCAAAAGGATGCCGTAGATGATAAAGGAAAAGCTGCTGTTGTCAAGGTTGTGGAAAGCCAGGCAGAACTCTATCGTTTGGATAAAAATGATGACGCCAGCCTCAGCAAATTACAAGCGGACGGCCGTATCACAGCTGAGCAAGCTAAAGCTTATAAAGACTACCATGCAAAACAAAAAACAAGTCAAACTGTTGCAGATTAAGGCCTTCACCATGCTGGAAAGTCTTCTTGTTTTGGGACTTGTGAGTATCCTTACCTTGGGTTTGTCCGGTTCTGTTCAATCCAGTTTTGCAGCAGTAGAGGAGCAGATTTTCTTTATGGAATTTGAAGAACTCTATCGGGAAACGCAAAAACGCAGTCTAGCCAGTCAGCAAAAGGCCAGTCTGAACTTAGATGGGCAGATGATCAGCAATGGCAGTCAAAACTTGACCGTTCCTAAAGGAATTCAGGCACCATCGGGACAAAGCATTATATTTGACCTAGCTGGGGGCAATTCGTCCCTGGCTAAGGTTGAATTTCAGACCAGCAAAGGAGCGATTCGCTATCAATTATATCTAGGAAATGGAAAAATTAAACGTACTAAGGAAACAAAAAATTAAGGCAGTGATTTTACTGGAAGCAGTAGTAGCTTTGGCTGTGTTTGCCAGCATTGCGACCCTTCTTTTGGGACAAATCCAGAAAAATAGACAAGAAGAGGCAGAAATCTTGCAAAAAGAGGAAGTCTTACGTGCGGCTAAGATGGCTCTGCAGACAGGTCAAAATCAGGTAAACATAAACGGAGTTGAGATTCAGGTGTTTTCTAGTGAAAAGGGATTGGAGGTTTACCATGGTTCAGAACAGTTGTTGGCTATCAAAGAGCCATAAGGTCAAGGCTTTTACCCTGTTAGAATCCCTGATTGCCCTTATTGTCATTAGCGGGGGCTTGCTCCTCTTTCAGGCTATGAGTCAGCTCCTCATTTCAGAAGTTCGTTACCAGCAGCAAAGCGAGCAAAAGGAGTGGCTCTTGTTTGTGGATCAGCTGGAGGCAGAGTTAGAGCGTTCGCAGTTTGAAAAGGTAGAAGGCAATCGCCTCTACATGAAACAAGATGGTAAGGATATCTCTATAGGGAAATCTAAATCGGATGATTTTCGAAAAACGGATACCAGCGGACGGGGCTATCAGCCGATGGTTTATGGACTCAAATCAGCTCAAATCACAGAGGAAAATCAATTGGTTCGCTTTCGTTTCCAATTTCAAAAGGGCTTAGAAAGGGAGTTCATCTATCGTGTGGAAAAAACAAAAAGTTAAGGCAGGCGTTCTTTTATATGCAGTCACCATGGCAGCCATTTTTAGCCTTTTGTTGCAGTTTTATTTAAATCGGCAAGTCGCCCACCACAAAGACTTTACCCTAAACAAAGAAAAGTTGGCAGCTTTTGCCATGGCCAAGCGAAGTAAAGATAAGGTTGAGCAAGAAAGTGGAGAACGAGTCTTCAACTTAGGAAAAGTCAGGTATCACAATACGAAAACAGGTTTTGAAACAAGTGTTCGTATGAATAAGGGCAACTATGAATTTCTCTTTACTTCGATGAAACCCAAGGAAAAGAAAACGGATAAAAAGGAACA
>CAJZDE010000059.1:0-7432 GCA_915063165.1 uncultured Streptococcus sp. | reverse complement strand
CGTCAAAGACAATAGAATCCCCATAAAAATAGATGCTCTTATTTGTAGGTATCTATTTTTATTTGTAAAGGGGTGCACAATGTAGGAAGAGGAGTTCAGAAAAAATTGTGAAGCATATATTCGCAGAATATGGCATGGAGTAAAAAACGATATGAGAAGTAAAATTTATAGATGAAATGGATGAAGGAAATCAAAATTTTTTGATACAATTCTCGTGTGAAGTAGATGGAGGAAAAATAAGAATTGTAAAGTATAAGATCATACATGGAATACTATTCGAGTATAAAAAAGGATCTACAAAATAGTAGTATATATTTTCTTATATGAGTTAAGAAAAGGAGAAGACGTTGAATATATGAAAAAGACGGCTCACTTGAACCGTCTTTTAACTCGCTTATAAGATGCATGAACTCAGATTATTTTAGAGTGCTGAGCGTCAAGCTGTCCTTAAGAGCCTTGTTTTTCTTCTATTCCCCCCCAGCCAGCTCTTTTCCGAGTTGGATGAGGTAGTCTTTCAAGTCGTCTTTGACTTGTGGGTGTTTGAGAGCGTAGTCGATGGATGTTTTCATGAAGCCAAACTTGTCTCCGACATCGTAACGAGCCCCTTTGAACTCACGAGCAAATACACGTTGTGTTTTATTGAGGGTATCGATTGCATCTGTCAGCTGAATTTCATTTCCTGCACCTGGAGCTTGGTTTTCAAGGATTTGGAAAATTTCAGGAGTGAGGAGGTAGCGTCCGATGATAGCAAGGTCGCTAGGAGCATCCTCTGGTGCAGGTTTTTCAACGAAGGTTTCAACGCTGTAAAGACCGTCTTTTCCTTCGCCTTGCGGAGCAATAACCCCGTAAGCAGATACTTCGTCGTGTGGGACTGGCATGACAGCGATAGTAGAGGCGTGGGTACGCTCGTAGTCATCCATGAGCTGTTTGGTAAGTGGAACAGCCTTTTCGTCTGTGATATCCATCAAGTCATCACCAAGCATAACGACAAAAGGTTCATTTCCGACGAAAGCCTTGGCTTGCAAAACAGCATCGCCGAGACCACGTGGATGCGTTTGGCGGATAAAATGCAGGCGCATGCCAGTTGTTTCATCCACCAGCTTCAGAAGATCTGTTTTCCCTTTTTCTTTGAGGTTGTATTCCAATTCGAAGTTTGAGTCGAAGTGGTCCTCGATGGAACGTTTTGACTTACCTGTAACAACCAAGATATCTTCGATTCCAGACTTGAGGGCTTCTTCAACGATAAACTGGATAGTGGGCTTGTCTACGATTGGCAACATTTCCTTGGCCAAGGCCTTAGTGGCTGGGAGGAAGCGAGTTCCCAATCCAGCGGCTGGGATGACTGCTTTTCTGACTTTTTGTTTCATGATGTTCCTTTCTATAAGGGTCTATGACCATTCGTTTTCTGCTTTAAATTCATTGCTCATGATGTCAGTGATTGCTTCTTTGATATTGACACCTTCATAGATCACTCGGTAAATAGCCTGTGTGATTGGCATGTAGACACCCAATTCCTGAGCCAGTTCGTAAGCTGCTCGAGTTGTTGAGATTCCTTCGATAACCATGCCCATGTTTGCTTCGATGTCTGCGAGGGATTCTCCACGACCGAGAGCATCACCTGCCCTCCAGTTACGAGAGTGGACAGATGTTCCCGTTACGATCAAATCCCCAACTCCAGAAAGCCCGCTATAAGTCAGAGGGTTAGCTCCAAGAGCGACCCCTAGACGGGTGATTTCAGCTAATCCTCGAGCGATGATAGCCGCCTTGGCATTGTCGCCAAATCCTAGACCATGTAGTGCTCCAGCGCCAACTGCGATGATGTTTTTGAGAGCACCAGCGGTTTCAACTCCGATAACATCCGTATTAGTATAGAGACGGAAGTAGTGATTGCTAAAGAGATTTTGGACGTACTGAGCAGTTTCAAGGTCTTTAGAGGCTGCAGTGATCAAGGTAATATCCCGAACAATCGTTTCCTCAGCGTGGCTCGGCCCCGAAACAACGACGATATCACTGCGAAGGTCAGCTGGAATTTCCTCTTCAAGAATGGTTGAGAGGCGTTTGTGGCTATCTGGTTCCAATCCTTTGGAGGCATGCATGATGACAACCTTGTGATCGAGCACCTTTGCTACTTGTTGGGCGACCAGTCTCGTTACTTTTGTTGGGACTACGAATAAAACAGCATCCACATCCTTTAGTGTTTCTTCTAAATCATGATAGGCTTTGATTTTTTCGTCGAGTAGGATATCTTTGAAATAGCGTTTGTTTGTATGTTGGTTATTGATTTCATCAATTTGGTCAGAAATATTTCCCCAAATTCGAACCTCGTGTCCATTGTCGTTTAGGACCTGCGAAAGGGCAGTTCCCCAAGAACCAGGACCCAAGACAGCGATGGTTTGTTTCTTCATCTTTTCCTCCTTGTAAGAGTTCTTCCTTTCATTTTACCATAAAAAGCCTTTTCATGCATCACCTGTAGATGAAAGCGCACTAATTTATAATAAGGAGACATCTTTGACAAGATGCCTCTTTTTTGCTAGAATAGCATCAATATGAACGAATGAGAAGGAGCTGACGCAGGATGTCGCTCCCTTTATCTATTTTATTAGGAGGAAATATGCTCATTAAAAAAATAAAAACCTATAAATGGCAGGCCTTGGCATCCCTAATGATGACAGGCTTGATGGTTGCGAGCTCGCTCTTGCAACCGCGCTATTTGCAAGAGGTGTTAGAGGCTTTGTTGGCCGGTCAAAATGAGGCTATTTATAGTATTGGCGCTTGGCTGATAGGAGTAGCCCTAGTCGGTCTCGTTGCAGGTGGGGTCAATGTGACACTTGCAGCCTACATTGCTCAAGGTGTGTCTTCGGACCTTCGTGAAGACGCTTTTCGCAAGATCCAGACTTTTTCTTATGCCAATATCGAGCAATTCAATGCGGGTAACCTTGTCGTCCGTATGACCAATGATATCAACCAAATTCAGAACGTGGTGATGATGGCTTTTCAAATTCTTTTCCGTCTCCCTCTTCTCTTTATCGGTTCCTTTATCTTGGCGGTTCACACTCTTCCATCACTTTGGTGGGTCATTGTCCTCATGGTGCTCCTAATCTTTGCACTCACAGCCATCATGATGGGGATGATGGGGCCACGATTTGCTAAATTTCAAACCCTTCTTGAACGGATTAATGCTATCGCCAAGGAAAATCTACGTGGTGTGCGCGTAGTCAAATCCTTTGTACAAGAAAAAGCACAATTTGACAAATTTACCGAGGTTTCTGATGAACTTCTCGGCCAAAATCTTTATATCGGTTATGCCTTCTCAGTTATAGAACCCGTTATGATGCTAGTCGGATATGGAGCGGTCTTCCTCTCTATCTGGTTGGTGGCTGGAATGGCTCAGTCAGATCCGTCTGTAGTGGGCTCGATTGCTTCCTTTATCAACTATCTCAGCCAGATTATCTTTACCATCATCATGGTTGGATTTTTAGGAAATTCTGTCAGCCGTGCCATGATTTCCTTGCGTCGTATCCGCGAAATTCTAGATACCGAGCCAGCGATGACCTTTAAAGATCTCCCAGATGAAGAGTTAGAAGGAAGTCTCTCTTTTGAAAATGTGACCTTTACCTATCCCAATGACGATGAGCCTATGCTGAAGAATGTAACCTTTGAAATTGCGCCTGGTCAGATGGTGGGTGTGGTTGGAGCGACTGGAGCGGGGAAGTCTACCTTGGCTCAGTTAATTCCACGACTGTTTGATCCACAAGAGGGATCTATCAAGATTGGTGGCAAGGATATTCGAGACGTCAGCGAGGGAACCTTGCGTAAAACAGTTTCCATCGTCTTGCAACGTGCTATTCTCTTTAGCGGGACCATTGCAGATAATCTTCGTCAAGGGAAAGGCAATGCCAGCGTGTCAGAAATGGAACGTGCAGCACGGATTGCCCAAGCCAGTGAATTTATCGGACGCATGGAAAACAAATTTGAGAGTCAGGTCGAAGAACGAGGCACCAACTTTTCTGGTGGACAAAAGCAACGGATGTCCATTGCCCGTGGGATTGTCAGCAATCCCCGTATCCTGATTTTTGACGATTCGACTTCGGCCTTGGATGCCAAGTCAGAAAGACTCGTACAGGAAGCTTTGAATAAAGACCTGAAAGGGACGACAACCATTATCATCGCTCAAAAGATCAGTTCAGTTGTCCATGCAGACAAGATTTTGGTCTTGGACCAAGGACGCTTGATTGGAGAAGGAAGGCATGCAGACTTGGTAGCTAACAATGCCGTCTACCGCGAAATCTACGAAACACAAAAGGGAAAGGAGGAATAAAATGAAAACCGTTCGATTTTTCTGGAATTATTTTAAAGTTTACAAGTTCTCATTTGTCATTGTGATTCTGATGGTTGCGGTTGCGACGATTGCCCAAGCCCTCTTTCCAGTTTTTTCAGGTCAAGCAGTGACGGAGCTCGCTAACCTAGTTCTGGCTTATCAAAATGGAACTTCCGACCTAGCCTGGCAGAGTTTATCAGCTCTGATGCTGAATCTAGCTCTGGTTGTTCTCGCCTTAGTGGTATCCAGTTTGATTTACATGACCTTGATGACCCGTGTGATTGCTGAGTCAACAAATGAGATGCGTAAGGGCCTCTTTGGCAAACTCTCTCGTTTGACGGTTTCTTTCTTTGACCGCCATCAGGATGGCGACATCCTTTCTCGCTTCACGAGTGACTTGGATAACATCCTTCAAGCCTTCAATGAAAGCCTAGTTCAGGTCATGAGCAATATTGCTCTTTACATCGGTTTGATTTTTGTCATGTTTTCAAGAAATGTGACGCTAGCCCTGATAACAGTAGCCAGCACCCCAGTGGCCTTTCTCATGTTGGTTTTCATCGTGAAGATGGCCCGCAAGTACACTAATCTCCAGCAAAAAGAGGTAGGGAAACTCAACGCCTACATGGACGAGAGTATTTCTGGACAGAAAGCTGTTATCGTACAAGGAATTCAAGATGACATCGTAGCAGGCTTTGTGGAGCAAAATGAGCGCGTGCGCAAGGCAACCTTTAAAGGGAGAATGTTCTCAGGCATCCTCTTTCCTGTTATGAATGGGATGAGCCTGGTCAATACGGCCATCGTCATTTTCGCGGGTTCAGCTGTCTTGCTGAACGATCCAAGTATCGAAACAACGACAGCCCTAGGCTTGATTGTCATGTTTACCCAATTTTCTCAGCAGTACTACCAGCCAATTATCCAGGTGGCTGCGAGTTGGGGGAGTCTCCAGTTGGCCTTTACTGGAGCGGATCGTATCCAAGAAATGTTCGATGCAGAAGAAGAGATTCGTCCGCAAAATGCACCTGCCTTTACGGAATTGCGAGAAGGTGTTGAAATCAGTCACATTGATTTCTCTTA
The DNA here is from genome assembly GCA_915063165.1 of uncultured Streptococcus sp. Classification (GTDB taxonomy): domain Bacteria; phylum Bacillota; class Bacilli; order Lactobacillales; family Streptococcaceae; genus Streptococcus. The sequence goes on along the minus strand of CAJZDE010000059.1, from coordinate 2,040 downwards.
TGTGCCAGACAAGCCGATTTTAAAAGATGTTAGCATTTCAGCTCCTAAGGGGCAGATGATAGCAGTTGTCGGTCCGACTGGTTCAGGGAAGACGACCATCATGAACCTCATCAATCGTTTCTACGATGTGGATGCAGGCAGCATTTGCTTTGATGGCAAAGACATCCGTGACTACGACTTGGACAGCCTGCGGAGTAAGGTCGGGATTGTCTTGCAGGATTCGGTCTTGTTTAGCGGAACAATCCGAGACAATATCCGCTTTGGTGTGCCAGATGCCAGTCAGGAAATGGTCGAAGCAGCTGCCAAGGCAACTCATATTCATGACTACATTGAAAGCTTGCCTGACAAGTATGATACTCTTATTGATGATGAGCAAAACATCTTCTCAACTGGTCAGAAACAATTGATTTCCATCGCTCGAACCTTGATGACAGATCCTCAAGTCCTAATCTTAGATGAAGCGACTTCCAATGTGGATACCGTAACAGAAAGCAAGATTCAACATGCCATGGAGGCAGTTGTAGCAGGTCGAACCAGTTTTGTCATTGCCCATCGTTTAAAGACCATCCTCAATGCCGATCAGATTATTGTCCTCAAAGATGGGGAGGTCATTGAACGTGGAAATCATCACGAGTTGCTCAAGCTCGGTGGCTTCTACTCAGAACTGTATCACAATCAATTTGTCTTCGAATAAAAAAGAAGTTGTCCTCGTTGGGCAGCTTTTTCTTATCCATAAAAAATACTTATCACGGTCTTTAAAAAAACATATTAGACAGGAAAGGGTTGGAGTGATAAGATAAGACTGTCGCAAGAAAATCGAAAGGAGACACGTCATGGCTAGAACGGTTGTAGGAGTTGCTGCAAACCTATGTCCTGTAGATGCAGAAGGGAAAAATATTCACTCATCTGTATCCTGTAAATTTGCAGAGAGCATTCGTCAAGTCGGCGGTCTCCCTTTAGTGATTCCTGTAGGGGATGAGTCCATTGTTCGCGATTATGTGGAAATGATTGACAAACTCATCTTGACAGGTGGGCAAAATGTCCATCCTCAGTTTTATGGAGAGAAAAAAACCATTGAGAGCGATGATTACAACCTTGTACGCGATGAGTTTGAACTAGCTCTCCTGAAAGAAGCGCTCCGTCAGAATAAACCAATTATGGCAATCTGTCGCGGGGTTCAGCTTGTCAATGTTGCTTTTGGTGGTACTCTCCACCAAGAAATTGAAGGTCACTGGCAAGGCTTGCCTTTTGGGACATCTCATACTATTGAGACAGTAGAAGGAAGCGTGGTGGCTAAGTTGTTTGGCAAAGAAAGTCAGGTCAACTCAGTCCATCGTCAAAGTATCAAAGATCTGGCACCTAATTTCCGTGTGACAGCGGTGGATCCTCGAGATCAGACAGTGGAAGCGATTGAGTCTGTCGACGAGCATCGTATTATCGGTTTACAGTGGCACCCAGAGTTCCTGGTCAATGAAGAAGATGGCAATTTAGAACTATTTGAGTATTTATTAAATGAATTGTAACGGTTAGAATCTCTAGCCGTTTTTATTCGCCCTTTCAGATTTTTTATATTTTAGCAAATTTACGCAAACGTTTGAATTCTGATAAAAATTGGGCAAATTCAATAAAAAAGCTTGAAAAAATCGAAGGTAAGCGTTATGATAGAAAAGAAGAAATTTTGGAGGATTATCATGTCACATATTAAATTTGATTATTCAAAAGTTTTAGACAAATTTGTTGCCCCACATGAAGTGGAATACATGCAAGCACAAGTAACAGCTGCAGACGAATTGATCCGTAAAGGAACTGGTGCTGGTAGCGACTTTTTGGGTTGGTTGGACCTTCCTGAAAATTATGACCGCGAAGAATTCGACCGCATCTTGAAAGCTGCTGAGCAAATCAAATCAGACAGCGATGTCTTGGTTGTAATCGGTATCGGTGGGTCTTACCTTGGTGCTAAAGCAGCCATCGACTTCTTGAACCATCACTTTGCTAACTTGCAAACAAAAGAAGAACGCAAAGCGCCACAAATCCTTTACG
>CAJZDE010000058.1:0-7462 GCA_915063165.1 uncultured Streptococcus sp. | reverse complement strand
TGGTCTTTTTTATGACCAGTCTAGCTCTCGGTCTTGTGCGAAACAACCGGGCCGCTATTGATAATTGGCAAGCGACGGGTGTCGTTTTATCCGACTACGCAAATGATAATTTGACGGCATCCTTTATTCCTGAAAAGGACTACAAGGATAAGAGTTCTGAAGAGGCTGCTCCATTGGGCTATATGTTTGCTGTAACCAATCTAGTCGATGGTAGTGAAAAGGTCAATGTTTCCATTTTTGCTCAAGACTGGGACGCTTTTATCTCTCCTAGTTTGACGGAGGGTCGTTATCCTGAAGGGGATGATGAGGTTGTCGTGGATCAGTCTTTTGAGAACTATGGGATGAAGCTAGGTGATGCCATTCAGCTCAATGGAAGCGAGACAAGTTACAAGATTGTAGGCCTGACTCAAGGAAATAAGTTTTTCACTGAGCCTGTTGTCTTTACGAGCCTGACAACTTATTGGACCTTACAAGGAACCTTGAAAGCCAATCGTTCCATCTCTGCCTTGGTATTGAAAAATGACATAGAAGTGTCTGGCGATGGACTGAAACAGATTTCCATTCCAAAAATGATATCGAAAATCCCTGGGTACACACCTCAGGTGAATGTATTTTCGGGAATGATTCTTGCTATGATTGTCATTACAGGCTTGATTGTGGGGATTTTTGTTTATATCATTACCATCCAAAAACTAGGTCTTTATGGAATAATGCGAGCCCAAGGGATACAGATCAAAACCATTGTATGGTCTCTGTTCTGTCAAATCTTCCTCCTAGCTGGTATGGGGATTGCTTTAGCCTTGCTGGCAATCGGAGGAGTGATTTTAGTCTTACCAGCTACCTTCTTTTTCTATCCAAGTTGGATAGCCTACTCTGTCCTAAGCTTGGTAATTTCCTTGATGGCCCTTCTAGGTGGTGTCATTTCACTTCCACGCTTGCTAAAGGTGGACCCGATTACTGCGATTGCAGAGTGATAAGGAGAATAGTATGACAGCATTGATAGAAATGAATCAAGTGACAAAAACCTACGGGGAAGGAAAGATGAAAGTCGTAGCCCTGTATGAGACGAATTTTCAGCTAAATGCGGGAGAGTTCGTGGCTATCGTCGGGCCTTCTGGCTCTGGCAAGACAACCTTTCTAACAACTCTAGGACAACTTCAGGAAGCATCGAGTGGAAAGATTTTAGTAAAGGGGAAGGAAACAGGCAGTTTGACGGAGAAGGAGAAAACAGACCTCCGTTTTAGAGAGTTTGGCTTTATTCTACAAGCTTCAAACTTAATTCCTTTTCTAACGGTCAAGGAACAGCTGGATTTGATAGACAGACTAGATAAGGGAAAAAATAGTAAAAGTGACCGAAAAGAGCTTTTTGACTTGTTGGATTTGGAAAAAGTACAAGATCAGTATCCCAAGGCTTTATCAGGTGGCGAACGTCAACGTGCCGCGATTGCTAGAGCGCTCTATAACAATCCAAGCATTGTGCTTGCAGATGAGCCGACAGCCAGTCTTGACACCGAGCGTGCTTACCAAGTAACGGAGATGTTGGCTGCCATTGCTCATGAACAAGGTAGAGGGGTTGTTATGATTACGCATGATACTCGCCTTCTTGATAAGGTTGACCGTATTTATGTCATGAATGATGGCCACCTAGTTGAAAAAACACATGCATAGAAGAAAGTGGACGGTACTGGTTACTGTTCACTTTTTGATTGGAAAAGATAGAAACAAGTTTAACTTTTTGTGAAACTCTCAGTACCCATAGCTGATTTTTGAGAAATGTGGTATAATTTTTCTTATGGAAAAGATTATCATTACAGCAACTGCTGAAAGTATTGAACAAGTTGAACAGTTACTAGAAGCTGGCGTAGACCGTATCTACGTCGGTGAGAAAGATTTTGGTCTTCGTCTGCCAACAACCTTTAGCTATGAAGAGTTACGCACCATCGCTAAGTTGGTTCATGAAGCAGGCAAGGAATTGATTGTAGCGGTTAATGCCCTCATGCACCAAGATATGATGGATCGAATCAAGCCTTTCCTAGACTTCTTGGAAGAAATCAAGACAGATTATATTACAGTAGGAGATGCAGGTGTCTTTTACGTGGTCAACCGTGATGGCTATTCCTTCAAGACCATTTATGATGCTTCAACCATGGTGACAAGCAGTCGTCAGATTAACTTCTGGGGCCAAAAGGCAGGAGCCTCTGAGGCGGTTTTGGCGCGTGAAATTCCATCTGCTGAGCTCTTCAAGATGCCAGAGATTTTGGAAATTCCTGCTGAAGTCTTGGTTTATGGAGCTAGTGTCATTCACCATTCTAAGCGTCCGCTCTTACAAAACTACTATAACTTTACACATATCGATGATGAAAAGACGCGTAAGCGTGACCTCTTCTTGGCTGAACCAAGTGATCCAGAGAGCCATTACTCTATCTTTGAAGACAATCATGGTACCCACATCTTTGCTAACAATGACCTTGATTTGATGACTAAATTGACAGAATTGGTGGAGCATGGTTTCACTCACTGGAAGCTAGAGGGACTTTACACCCCAGGTCAGAATTTTGTAGAAATTGCTAAACTCTTTGTCCAAGCACGTAGCTTGATTCAAGAGGGCAAATTCAGCCATGACCAAGCCTTCTTGTTAGATGAGGAAGTGCGCAAGTTACACCCTAAAAACCGTTTCCTGGACACAGGATTCTATGATTACGATCCTGACATGGTTAAATAGGACACCAAAACCCGAAATAAAAATGTTCGGGTTTTTCCAGTGTATCCATGAAATAAAAACGGATACATGTTATAATAAAAATAGCTCTTTAATGGAGGTGTTTGAGTGGAAAATCTGAAGAAAATGGCAGGTATCAAGGCTGCTGAGTTTGTCAAGGATGGCATGGTAGTTGGACTCGGTACTGGATCAACTGCCTACTATTTCGTAGAAGAAATCGGTCGTCGGATTAAGGAAGAAGGTATGCAGATTACTGCTGTGACAACTTCCAGTGTGACCAGTAAACAGGCTGAAGGACTAAACATCCCACTCAAGTCGATTGATCAAGTGGATTTTGTCGATGTGACAGTTGACGGGGCGGATGAAGTAGATAGCCAGTTCAACGGAATTAAAGGCGGTGGTGGTGCCCTTCTGATGGAGAAGGTTGTCGCAACGCCCTCAAAAGAATACATTTGGGTGGTGGATGAAAGCAAACTGGTCAAGAAACTAGGTGCTTTTAAATTGCCAGTAGAAGTGGTTCAGTATGGTGCAGAACAGGTCTTTCGTCGGTTTGAACGAGCTGGCTACAAACCAAGTTTCCGTGAAAAAGACGGTCAACGTTTTGTGACCGATATGCAGAACTTTATCATTGACCTAGCCTTGGATGTCATTGAAGATCCAATTGCTTTCGGGCAAGAATTGGACCATGTCGTTGGTGTCGTAGAGCATGGCTTGTTCAACCAAATGGTGGATAAGGTCATCGTAGCGGGACGAGATGGTGTTCAGATTTTAACTTCAACAAAAGCAAACTAATCAACATAATAAGGAGATATACTATGTCAAAATTTAATCGGATTCACTTGGTGGTACTGGATTCTGTAGGAATCGGTGCTGCGCCAGATGCCAATAACTTTGTCAATGCAGGGGTTCCAGACGGAGCTTCTGACACACTGGGACACATTTCAAAAACGGTTGGTTTGAATGTACCAAACATGGCTAAAATCGGTCTAGGAAATATTCCTCGCGAAACGCCGCTTAAGACTGTACCAGCTGAAAGCAATCCAACAGGTTATGCAACAAAATTGGAAGAAGTTTCCCTTGGTAAGGATACCATGACTGGTCACTGGGAAATCATGGGACTCAACATTACCGAGCCTTTCGATACTTTCTGGAACGGATTCCCAGAAGAAATCCTGACAAAAATCGAAGAATTTTCAGGACGTAAGGTCATTCGTGAAGCCAACAAACCTTACTCAGGTACGGCTGTTATCGATGATTTCGGACCACGTCAAATGGAGACTGGAGAGTTGATTATCTATACTTCAGCTGACCCTGTTTTGCAAATTGCTGCCCACGAAGACATCATTCCTTTGGATGAATTGTATCGTATTTGTGAATATGCTCGTTCGATTACCCTTGAGCGTCCTGCCCTTCTAGGTCGTATCATTGCCCGTCCATATGTTGGTGAACCAGGTAATTTCACTCGTACGGCAAATCGTCGTGACTTGGCCGTTTCTCCATTTGCACCGACTGTTTTAGATAAATTGAACGAAGCAGGTATCGATACTTACGCTGTTGGTAAAATCAACGACATTTTTAACGGTGCGGGTATCAACCACGACATGGGTCACAACAAGTCAAACAGCCACGGAATTGATACACTGTTGAAGACCATGGGACTTGCTGAGTTTGAAAAAGGATTCTCCTTCACAAACTTAGTTGACTTTGATGCCCTTTACGGCCATCGCCGCAATGCTCATGGTTACCGTGATTGCTTGCATGAGTTCGATGAGCGCTTGCCTGAAATTATCGCAGCCATGAGAGAGAACGACCTTCTCTTGATTACTGCGGACCATGGAAATGACCCAACCTATGCAGGAACTGACCATACTCGTGAATATATTCCACTTTTAGCTTATAGCCCTGCCTTTAAAGGAAACGGTCTCATTCCAGTTGGACATTTTGCAGATATCTCAGCGACAGTTGCGGATAACTTTGGTGTTGAAACTGCCATGATTGGGGAAAGTTTCTTAGATAAATTGGTATAAGATGAAACGCTATGCTTTACTGGTAAGGGGCATTAATGTTGGTGGGAAAAATAAGGTTGTCATGGCGCAACTTCGTCAAGAATTGACAGAGTTGGGACTGGAAAAGGTTGAAACCTACATCAACAGTGGCAATATTTTCTTTACTTCGACAGATCCCAAAGCCCAATTGGTTGAAAAGTTAGAAACTTTCTTTGCAGTCCATTATCCATTTATTCAGAGCTTTTCGTTACTGAGTCTTGAGGACTTTGAAGCGGAACTTGAAAATCTGCCTGAATGGTGGACCAAAGATTTGGCACGAAAGGATGTGCTCTTCTACACGGAGAGCTTGGGTGTGGATCAAGTCATCGGGAAAGTGAACAGTTTGGAACTGAAAGATGAAGTGGTTCATTTTGGAAGACTTGGGATTTTCTGGGGGAAATTCTCTGAGGAATCCTACTATGCAACTGCCTATCATAAGTACTTGCTCAAGATGCCTTTTTATCGCAACATCACCATTCGCAATGCTAAAACTTTTGACAAAATCGGTCAACTGCTAAAAAATAATAAAGGAGATGTATAATGACATTTTTAGATAAAATCAAGGAAACAGCTGCTTTCCTGAAAGACAAGGGAATCCAAGCGCCTGAGTTCGGTCTAATCCTTGGATCAGGACTTGGAGAATTGGCAGAGGAAATCGAAAATCCTGTTGTAGTAGACTATGCAGATATTCCAAACTGGGGCCGTTCGACAGTAGTCGGTCACGCTGGGAAATTGGTATATGGAGAACTTGCAGGTCGCAAGGTCTTGGCTCTTCAAGGTCGTTTCCATTTCTATGAAGGAAATCCTCTTGAAGTCGTGACTTTCCCAGTACGTGTGATGAAAGTTCTCGGATGTGAAGGTGTCATTGTAACCAATGCTGCAGGAGGTATTGGATTTGGTCCTGGTACCTTGATGGCTATCTCAGACCATATCAATATGACGGGGCAGAACCCATTGATGGGTGAAAACTTGGATGATTTTGGTCCACGTTTCCCAGACATGTCTAAAGCCTACACTCCAGAATATCGTGCTACTGCCCATGAAGTGGCTAAAAAACTCGGTATCAAGCTTGATGAAGGTGTCTATATTGGTGTAACAGGTCCGACTTATGAAACACCTGCAGAAATTCGTGCCTATAAGACATTGGGAGCAGATGCAGTTGGTATGTCCACTGTTCCTGAAGTGATTGTGGCAGCCCACTCAGGCTTGAAAGTTCTAGGTATTTCATGTATTACTAACCATGCTGCTGGTTTCCAAGAAGAACTCAACCACGAGGAAGTTGTGGAAGTGACAGAGCGTGTCAAAGGCGACTTCAAAGGCTTGCTTAAAGCGATTCTTGCTGAATTGTAATCATGTTAATAGAATTGAGGAGTATTTTTCGAAAAATCCCTTATAATTTTAGATTATTCATAGCAGTAATTCTGCAAGGAATAGTTTCGGGTTTATCTGGTATATTTCTCCATTATCTTTTAGAGATGGTGGAGGGGCTAGCTTTTGGTCAGTCAGAGCATCATAATGGATTTTTGACCGATGGAGTTTCCTCCTCACGGATAGGACTAAGTTTAATAATCGTGGGTCTTAGCTCGTCCTTAGTCTGGTACTTCTTGCAAAAAGGGTCGAAGATTTATTCCATCAAAGCTCAGATGAAGGATGAGACTTCACAATACAAGCTTCATTTTTTAAGACAGCTATTTCATTCAATTTGGCAGATTATTGCAGTTGGAGGGGGAGCGCCTATTGGCAAAGAAGCTGCGCCACGAGAGATTGGAACCCTATTTGCAGGGCCAATTGGAAAAATATGTATACTGTCTATGAAGGATCGCATCTTTCTCCTTGCTTGTGGTGCTGGTGCTGGTTTAGCGGCTGTCTATCAGGTTCCATTAACAAGTGTTTTCTTCGTTTTTGAGACTCTAGGAATTACATTATCTATCAAGCGATTTGTCTTTGTCGGTTTGACTACCTATGTGTCAACCTATATAGCAGGATTGGTTATTTCAGATCATGCTCTCTACCAGATTTCAGCTATTGCATGGTCATTAAAGGAAGTGTGGGTTATTCCCTTATTAATTCTTTTCTTAACCCCACTAGCTTGGCTTTTTGGTCGCTTAAGTAAAGAAGTGTCTTCAAACAGAATAAAAGATAAACGAATACTTCTCACATTGCCTACAGCTTTTCTTTTTCTTGCTGGATTGGCAAGTTATTTTCCACATCTACTTGGCAATGGACGCATGATGGCTCAGGAAGTTTTAAATGGTAGCGATGGCAAAACAGTGCTTCTCATGTTTATCCTAAAAGCAGTGGTCGTTCTTATTATTCTGTGGGCAGGGGCTTATGGTGGTACACTTACGCCATCTTTTGCCTTGGGGATGGCTGGAGCCGCTCTCTTGGGCATGATTCTAGGTTTGGACAGCCAGCCAACCGTTTTACTTTTGGGATCGGTTTGCTTTTTATCTGTGACTTTGAGGGCGCCCATTTCTGCAACTGGATTAGTTATAGGTTTCACTGGGCTAGGTTTAGATTCTCTTCCGTATCTCTTAGTAACGGCTTTCCTAGCTTATGGTTTTGCACAAGTGTTAGACCGTTTTCCTTGGGCTAGTATACTGTGTAAGATGTCAAAGGATAAAGTAATTAGGTAGCAAATACCCGTTTCTTCTAATCAAGGATTTATCTTAAAAGATTAAAAACTATTGTCAGTTTA
>CAJZDE010000057.1:0-7664 GCA_915063165.1 uncultured Streptococcus sp. | reverse complement strand
CTAAGAATCAGAGCGCAAGCTCTGGTTTTTTCTTACTAGAAAAGCAAGGTACAATCTTGTAAAAGTAGCTGAAATTTGATATAGTAGTCCTATGTAAAATACAAAGGAGAAAATACTATGGAAAATATTAGTCCAAATTTAACATTTTTGATCATGCTTGTAGGTATGTTTGCCTTGATGTTCTTTATGCAACGTTCTCAAAAGAAACAAGCACAAAAGCGTATGGAAAGCTTGAACAAGCTTCAAAAAGGCTATGAAGTCATTACAATTGGTGGGCTTTACGGAACAGTGGATGAAGTAGATACTGAGAAAGGTACAATCGTACTGGATGTAGATGGGGTTTATTTGACCTTTGAATTGGCTGCGATCAAGACCGTTTTGCCACTCAAAGAAGCTGTGACACCAGAAGGAACAGTTGTTGACGAAGGCGGAGCAATCGAAGAATAAAACGGGACCTGTCACTTCCGTTTTTCTATGAGACAAGAGGAAAAGGGATGAAAAAAATAGTATTTGTTTGCTTAGGAAATATTTGCCGAAGTCCCATGGCAGAGTTTGTGATGAAGTCCATGACGAGCGCTTACCAAGTCGAGAGTCGGGCAACGTCATCTTGGGAACATGGCAATCCGATTCATAAGGGGACGCAGGGGATTTTTCAGCAGTATCAGATCCCGTATGACAAAGACAAAACATCGCTTCAGATTGGCAGAGAGGACTTTGAATCATTTGATTACATTATCGGTATGGATGCTTCAAACGTTTCAGATCTGCGTCACATGTGCCCTCAGGAACTACAGTACAAGATCTACTCTTTTGCGGCAGAAAGTGTTCCAGATCCATGGTACACAGGAGATTTTGAGGAAACCTATGCGCGCATCACAAGTGGATGCCAAAGCTGGTTAGACCGTTTAGAAAATGAGAGTGACAATGGAAAAGTTTAAAAAAATCTTTGAAAAATATCGAGTATATCTAACTCGCCCGCGTATAGAGATTGCAACCGTTCTTCTAATCGCTATCTGCGCCGTATCAGTTTTTCTACTAAACACTCCAAAAAAGGGTGTACTGACACTTGACAATGGTGCGCTTGTTTATGATGGAACCTTGGTAAGAGGGAAGATGAATGGTCAGGGGACTATGACCTTTGAAAACGGGGACCAATACACAGGAGAGTTCAATAATGGGGCTTTTAATGGTAAAGGGACTTTTCAATCAAAAGATGGCTGGAAATACGAAGGTGATTTTGTAAATGGTCAGGCTGAAGGTCAAGGGAAGTTGACTACAGAGCAAGAAGTTGTTTATGAAGGGACCTTTAAACAAGGCGTTTTTCAGCAAAAACAGTAGTCTCCAAGTTAGGAGACTATTTTCAAAGCCTGAAAAGAAAACGCTTTCTTGCCTTGAATTCGATAACTAACTATCAACTAGAAAAACTTTGTGAAATAAAAAAATTTTTTCCATAATTTCACAATCGTCCAGACAAAACTCTATTGTATAGCTATATTGAGAAAAAAATCACAATCTTAGAAAATTTCTTTGTGAAATGCTTATGAAACTGTTTACAAAGCATAAAAAAAGAGTTATAATAAATTTGTGAAAAAATTAACAAAGGATAACATCCTTAAAGGCTATGGAGGATAATATGGCTGATAAAAAAACAGTAACCCCAGAGGAAAAACAACTTGCTGCTGAAAAGCATGTCGATGGTCTCGTGAAAAAAGCTTTGGTTGCGCTTGATGAAATGCGCAAGTTGAACCAAGAGCAAGTTGACTATATCGTAGCAAAAGCTTCGGTTGCCGCACTTGACGCGCACGGTATCCTTGCACAACACGCAGTTGAAGAAACTGGTCGTGGAGTATTTGAAGACAAGGCGACAAAAAACCTATTTGCCTGCGAACACGTAGTGAACAATATGCGTGGAGTTAAAACAGTTGGAGTTATTGAAGATGATCCAATTACAGGTTTGACAAAGATTGCGGAGCCTGTAGGGGTAATCTGTGGTGTCACTCCGACAACAAACCCAACTTCAACAGCGATTTTCAAATCACTCATTGCTTTGAAAACACGTAACCCAATCGTTTTTGCCTTCCACCCATCAGCTCAAGAATCATCAGCTCACGCAGCACAAATCGTTCGTGATGCAGCCATCGCAGCTGGCGCACCTGAAAACTGTGTTCAATGGATTACAAAGCCATCTATGGAAGCAACTGGAGCGCTAATGAACCACGAAGGTGTTGCAACTATTCTTGCAACTGGTGGGAACGCTATGGTTAAAGCTGCATACTCATGTGGAAAACCAGCTCTTGGGGTAGGTGCCGGAAACGTTCCTGCCTATGTAGAAAAATCTGCTGACCTTCGTCAAGCTGCTCATGACATCGTTATGTCTAAATCATTTGATAATGGGATGGTCTGTGCATCAGAACAAGCGGTTATCATTGATAAAGAAGTATATGACGAATTTGTAGAAGAATTCAAATCATATCACACTTACTTTGTAAACAAGAAAGAAAAAGCGCTTCTTGAAGAATTCTGTTTCGGCGTGAAAGCAAACAGCAAAAACTGTGCAGGTGCTAAACTAAACGCAAACATCGTTGGTAAACCGGCAGCATGGATTGCTGAAAAAGCAGGATTTAGTGTTCCAGAAGGAACAAACATCTTGGCTGCGGAATGTGCAGAAGTAGGACCGAAAGAACCATTGACTCGTGAAAAATTGTCACCAGTTATCGCTGTCCTAAAAGCTGAAGACACAGAAGACGGTCTTACAAAAGCTCGTCAAATGGTTGAGTTTAACGGACTTGGTCACTCAGCAGCTATCCATACAAAAGACGAAGAGCTTGCTAAACGCTTTGGTACAGAAATCAAAGCTATGCGTATTATCTGGAACTCTCCATCTACTTTCGGTGGTATCGGTGACGTATACAATGCCTTCATTCCATCATTGACACTTGGATGTGGTTCATATGGACACAACTCAGTCGGTGATAACGTAAGTGCGATCAACCTTCTAAACATCAAGAAAGTAGGGAAACGTAGAAATAATATGCAGTGGTTTAAAGTTCCTTCAAAAATTTACTTCGAACGCAATTCTATCCAATACCTTCAAACATGTGAAGATATTGAACGCGTTATGATTGTTACAGACAAATCAATCGAAAAACTTGGCTTTGTTCAACGTGTTATCGATCAATTGAACGCACGTAGTAACCGTGTAACTATCCAAGTCTTCTCAGATGTTGAACCAGATCCAGACATCACAACTGTAGAACGTGGTGCTGAAGTGATGAAAGCATTTGAACCAGATACCATTATCGCTCTTGGTGGTGGTTCTCCAATGGACGCGGCCAAAGTAATGTGGCTCTTCTACGAACAACCAGAAATCGACTTCCGTGACTTGGTTCAAAAATTCATGGACATCCGTAAACGTGCCTTCCGCTTCCCATCACTTGGTAAGAAAGCGAAATACATCGGCATTCCAACAACTTCAGGTACAGGTTCAGAAGTAACACCATTTGCCGTTATCTCTGATAAGAAAAACAACCGCAAATACCCATTGGCTGACTACTCATTGACACCAACTATTGCCATTGTTGACCCTGCTTTGGTTGAATCAGTTCCAGACTTTATCGCTGCTGATACAGGTATGGACGTCTTGACTCACGCGACTGAAGCCTATACTTCAAACTTCGCTAACGACTATACAGACGGTATCGCCCTTCAAACAATCAAACTTGTCTTTGAATGGTTGGAAAAATCTGTTAAGACAGCTGACCCAGAAGCACGTGAAAAAATGCATAATGCATCTACAATGGCTGGTATGGCCTTCGCCAATGCCTTCCTTGGTATGAGCCACTCAATGGCCCACAAGATTGGTGGTGTTCACCATACTGTTCACGGACGTACAAACGCAATTTTACTTCCATACGTTATCCGTTACAACGGAACTCGTCCATCTAAGACTACTACATGGCCTAAATATAACTACTGGAAAGCTGATGAGAAATTCCAAGACATCGCGAAAATGCTTGGCTTGCCTCACTCAACTCCAGAAGAAGCAGTTGAAGCATACGCTAAAGCTGTTTACGAACTTGGTGTTGCAGTAGGTATCAAGATGAACTTCAAGGATCAAGGAATTGATGAAAAAGCTTGGAAAGACAGCTTGCATGAAATTGCCTTGCTTGCTTATGAAGATCAATGTTCACCTGCTAACCCTCGCTTGCCAATGGTAGCTGACATGGAAGAAATCATGGCAGATGCTTACTATGGCTATGCAGAACGTCCGGGACGTCGTAAATAATCGTTTATCAGCCTAGAGGCAGGAGTAATCCTGTCTCTTTTTTGTACATTTTTTTGAAAAATGGTATAATAAGCGCATATATTTATTTGAACATCAAACATTTTTATGGCATTGTGAGGAAGATATGGGACAAGTGAATGAACTAGGAGAGAAGGTACGTCTTCTTAGAGAGGAGAAAGGGCTTAGTCGTCCAGTCTTTTGCGGGGATGAGTCTGAATTATCAGTCCGTCAGTTGGTCCGCATCGAAAAAGGAGAATTTCGTCCTACGATAAAAACACTAGAATACATTGCGGATAGGCTAGGCATTCCATCCTATGTCTTGATGCCAGACTATAAGGAATTACCCAAGCGTTACCAAGAATTAAAATACTTTCTTCTTCATCATCCTGACTATGGAGATAAAGAGTTGCAGGGACAGAAGGAAGAATATTTTGATGAGATTTTTGAATATTTTTATGATGATTTGCCACGTGATGAGAAAGTGGTAGTGGATTGTCTTCAAGCTATAGATGCAGTGAGAGCGACTGGTAATTCCTTGTATGGTGATAGTGTGCTTGAGAATGGTTTACGAGACTTACTATCCAGAGATGTATATAAGGCCGAGGACTTGTTGAAATTGAGACTGTATTTCAACTGTCAGTTAATGGATGGTTTAAATGTGGGTGAGATAGAAGAATCTGAGCATGAAACCATTCTTTATTTTCATGACAAATTAAGTTCTCAGGTTGATAAGATAGAGTTCGATTGTTTGGACTTACTTAGAGACTCCTTGTTAGCTTCTTTAGCTTGTATAGAGATTATGGGGTTGCTTCATTATTTTAAGAGGGCAGTCGAGACCTTAAATAAAATAGGGCAAAAAACACGAGATTTTCAAAAACAACCGATTGTCTTGATGGTGGAGTGGAAATATTATATTCAGACGGATTATGAAACAGCCAAACACAAGTATGAAGAAGCAAAAATGATGGCGAGAATGTTTGGCAATGAGCAGTTACTCGTTAGTTTAGATAATGAATGGGCCGAGGACCTAGAAAGATATCGTTGAAGGTTTATAGGAGTGACATTTCTGTCATTGGGGAAATGTCGCTTTTTTGTTACAATGGATTCGAAAAAAAGAGAAAGGAATTCTTTGATTCCTTTTGAATCTGATTGATAAATATAGTTTGTATTGGTACACGATAACACAAGTGATTAAAGGAGATTATAATGTCCATTTTATCCATGAAAAATATTTCAAAATTTTACGCTTTGGACGGCAAACATAAAGAACAGGCTCTAAGAAATATTAACCTGCAGATTTCTGAAGGGAAAATTACAGCGATTTATGGTCCGTCAGGCTGTGGCAAAACCAGTCTACTGAATATCATCAGTGGTCTTGATAGGGAGTACGAGGGAGTTTTAGATTTTAAAGGGGAGTCTCTCAGAGAACTATCGGAGATTGAATTGACTCAATTTCGTAAAGACAACATTGGGTTTGTCTTCCAAAATTTCAATCTCATCCCCCATCAATCGGTTCTGGATAATGTCAAGTTGCCTCTCTATGTCAAAGATTTATCGGATAAAGAAATGACAAGGATCGCTCAGGAGCAACTTCTCAGTCTAGGGATGGAGCCTTTTATGGCTAAGAATGTAAAACAGCTTTCTGGTGGACAAAAACAACGTGTAGCCATTGCGCGTGCTCTGGTAAACCAACCAGATATGATTGTAGCTGATGAACCAACTGGATCACTCGATTCTCAATCTCAGGAGATGGTTTTGGAAGTGTTCAAAAATTTGGCCCAAGCTGGGAAAACTGTACTGATTGTTACTCATAACCCGGAGGTTACTGAATATGCAGATGTGATTATCAAAATGAAGGATGGTGAAGTCGTTGAAGAAGTCAAAAAATAAAGGATTGTCTTTTAAAAACAAATTCAAACTTTCTTTAAGTAACTTTTTAGAAAGAAAGTGGCGTAACTTGTTGATTGCAGTAGCAACCTCGATTGGTTTTGTAGGCGTGTTGATTTCTTTTGGTCTAGGAAATGCCTTGATTTCAATGATTGATGAAAATACCAACGGTGGCAAGCTTCCTTCCCAAGTTCAGATTGCACTGAATTCCAGTGTTGCTGGCAGAGGTTTTCTAAACCAAGATGATAAGAACTATATCACAGATACGATTGGGAAAGAAAACATTAAATATCTAGAGAGTCCTTTTGGTATGACCATGTCAAAGATTAGCATAGACGGACACGAAGTGGATTTTAGCCAAGCCCTGCCTTCTTATGCTCAGGTTGTGAGTTTATATGAAGATACAAGTATTTCTGTTAGTAGCAATGAAAAAGAAAAAGTGCTAGCAGGATCTCTTTATACGGATGTTAACGAGGAGGGATTGACGATTCCAATGAGTTTGCTCAAAAATTGGAATGAACAAACCGGGAAGAATCTGACAGCTAGTGATGTGATTGGCAAACCAGTCTCGGCAACCATTGTAGAAAATACTGCTGAAGGTAGCAAGTTGGCAGGTTTTCAGACTCATATTGTGCGTGTCATCAATGACGAAGATGATACAGAGGATAGTAATAGTTTTATGGCTTCCAAGCAGATGGAAACGATTTTAAAAGAAGCTGAATTCACAAAGGCCGTATCCTATTTTATTTTTGAGCTTAAAGACCCATCTCGTACGAAAACAGTAACAGAAGAATTGCAGAAAAATAAGAAGTACACAGTTCTTTCTCAACAAGCTGTTCTTGATATTGTGATTACCTTTATTCGTGTCATCCAGGGATTACTGATTGTGCTTTCTTCACAAGCGATTGTGGTGGCAGCAGTTATGATAGGCATCATCATTTATATCAATATCATGCAACGTTCTAAGGAAATCGGTGTCATGAAGGCCGTTGGCTATCAAAATAGAGATGTGAAAGGAATCTTTATCTACGAAGCTCTTTGGATTGTAGGAATTGCCTTGTTTATAGCTTTCATCATTGCTCAAGGGATAGGCAGTCTAGCGAATGTTATTGTTCACCATTTCTATCCATCAATCTCTAAAGTTTTTGAATTAAATCTTCTCTCTATTTTAGGGACCTTCATTTTTGCTTTGTTTCTTGGCTATATTTCTGCCTTCTTCCCAGCACGTAAGATTAGCAAAATGGATCCAGTGGAATCCTTACGCTATGAGTAGAGAAAGAAATTACAGAGGCATCCTATTAAAAAGAAACTGACATAGAAAATCAAGGTCAGCACTTGCAATTAAGCTCAAATAGTTATATAATAGGTTCGTTGAAAGGTGATTTGTAGTGATTCAAGTTACTCTTTTCACAATAAAAATTTCATGATTTTCATAAGGAGGAAATCACTAATGGTAGTTAAAGTTGGTATTAACGGTTTCGGCCGTATCGGT
>CAJZDE010000056.1:0-7679 GCA_915063165.1 uncultured Streptococcus sp. | reverse complement strand
AAATCTACATTCACATTTTTTGAATCTTCTACAAATTTTAGAAAAAACAATCAAAAATATGATTTTTTGTGTTTAGGGTATTGAAATTTCCTATATTATTTTATAAAATAAGGGTAAAAGGCTATGAAAAAGTAATACGCTTACAAATAAATGGAAGCGGTTACTAAAGGAGGATTTTATGGAAAAAGGCCATTGGAATCGTAAAAGAGTCTACAGCATTCGTAAGTTTGCCGTAGGAGCTTGCTCTGTCATGATTGGAACCTGTGCGGTTCTATTTGGAGGAAGTGTCATTGGAGAATCACCAGTTTTCGCGGATGAAACTCCGATTACTCACACTGTGGAACAAGTAAAAGAGGAAAGTCCGGCAGTGGAGGAAAAAGAAGATCAAACTGTAGCAGAGCACAAGGATGTTGCAAGTGTCGATCAAAGTCAAGCCGCTCCAATTGAAGCAAGCAAACCAGAGGTGAAAGAAGAGGAGCCTGTAGCTCCAAAAGAGGAGAAAGCGTCTCTAAAACCTGAAGAAACCGCTCCAAAGGTAGAATCTCAAGCTTCAAGTCAAGAAAAACCTGTTAAGGAAGATTTGAAAGCTGCGACAAATGAAGAAGTGAATCAAATGATTGAAGATAGAAAAGTGAATTTTAATCAAAATTGGCACTTTAAACTCAATGCGAATCCTAAAGAAGCTGTGAAATCAGATGCAGATGTATCAACATGGCAAAAATTGGATCTCCCACACGACTGGAGTATCTTTAACGATTTTGACCATCAGTCACCTGCCCAAAACGAGGGTGGACAGCTCAATGGTGGTGAAGCTTGGTATCGCAAGACCTTTAAACTTGATGAAAAAGATCTCAAGAAAAATGTTCGAGTGACCTTTGATGGGGTCTATATGGACTCTCAAGTCTATGTCAATGGCCAGTTAGTGGGGCATTATCCAAATGGTTATAACCAGTTCTCATACGATATCACCAAATACCTTCACAAAGATGGTCGTGAGAATGTGATTGCTGTCCATGCAGTCAACAAACAACCAAGTAGCCGTTGGTACTCAGGTAGCGGTATTTACCGTGATGTGACCTTGCAAGTGACAGATAAGGTTCATGTTGAGAAAAATGGGACAACCATCTTAACACCAAAACTTGAACAACAGCAACATGGCAAGGTTGAAACACATGTGACCAGCAAAATCGTCAATACAGACGATAAAGACCATGAACTAGTGGCAGAGTATCAAATCGTTGAACGTGGTGGTCAGGCTGTAACAGGCTTGGTTCGTACAGCGAGCCGTACCTTGAAAGCACATGAGTCAACAAGTCTTGATGCGATTTTAGAAGTTGAACAACCAAAACTCTGGACAGTTTTAAATGATAAACCTGCCTTGTACGAATTGATTACGCGTGTTTACCGTGACGGTCAATTGGTTGATGCTAAGAAAGATTTGTTTGGTTACCGTTACTATCACTGGACTCCAAATGAAGGTTTCTCTTTGAATGGTGAACGCATTAAATTCCATGGTGTTTCCTTGCACCATGACCACGGAGCGCTTGGAGCAGAAGAAAACTATAAGGCAGAATACCGTCGTCTCAAACAAATGAAGGAGATGGGCGTTAACGCCATCCGTACAACTCACAACCCTGCAAGTCCGCAGACCTTGCAAATCGCAGCAGAACTTGGTTTGCTCGTTCAGGAAGAGGCCTTTGATACGTGGTATAATGGCAAGAAACCTTATGACTACGGACGTTTCTTTGAAAAAGACGCTACTCACCCAGAAGCTAGAAAAGGTGAAAAATGGTCTGACTATGATCTTCGTACCATGGTCGAAAGAGACAAAAATAACCCAGCTGTCTTCATGTGGTCTATCGGGAATGAAATCGGTGAAGCTAACGGCAATGCTCACTCTCTTGCAACGGTTAAACGCTTAGTAAAAGTGATTAAAGATGTTGATACTACACGTTATGTTACTATGGGAGCAGATAAGTTCCGCTTTGGTGATGGTAGCGGTGATCATGAGAAAATTGCTAATGAACTGGATGCGGTTGGATTCAACTATTCAGAAGATAATTACAAGAAACTTCGTGCGAAACATCCAAACTGGTTGATTTACGGTTCTGAAACATCTTCAGCTACCCGTACACGTGGAAGTTACTATCGCCCTGAACAGGAATTGAAACATAGTAACGGACCTGAGCGTCATTACGAACAGTCTGACTATGGTAATGACCGAGTTGGCTGGGGTAAAACGGCAACAGATTCATGGACATTTGACCGTGACAACGCTGGCTATGCTGGACAGTTTATCTGGACAGGTACGGACTATATCGGTGAACCTACACCATGGCACAACCAAAACCAAACTCCCGTTAAGAGCTCTTACTTTGGTATCGTAGATACAGCCGGTATTCCAAAACATGACTTTTATCTCTACCAAAGCCAATGGGTTTCTGCCAAGAAGAAACCGATGGTACACCTTCTTCCTCACTGGAACTGGGAAAATAGAGAATTGGCATCGAAAGTTGAAGATTCAGACGGAAAAATCCCAGTTCGAGCTTACTCAAACGCTGCAAGTGTAGAATTGTTCTTAAATGGTCAATCTCTTGGAGTTAAGAAGTTCAACAAGAAACAAACCAGTGATGGCCGCACTTACCAAGAAGGTGCCAATGCTAAGGAACTCTATCTTGAATGGAAGGTTGCGTACCAACCAGGTACTTTAGAAGCTGTAGCTCGCGATGAAGCTGGAAAAGAAATTGCACGTGATAAGATCACGACGGCAGGCCAACCAGCAGGTGTTCGCCTCGTCAAGGAAGAACACGCAATCGCAGCAGATGGAAAAGACTTGACCTACATCTACTACGAAATCGTAGATAGTGAAGGAAATGTGGTACCAACTGCCAATAATTTGGTTCGTTTCCAATTGCATGGACAAGGTCAACTGGTTGGTGTTGATAATGGGGAACAAGCCAGCCGTGAACGCTACAAGGCACAACCTGATGGTTCTTGGATCCGCAGAGCCTTTAACGGTAAAGGGGTTGCCATTGTTAAATCAACTGAGCAAGCAGGTAAATTCACTCTAACAGCCCATTCAGATCTCTTGAAATCTGGTCAAGTAACGGTCTTTACTGGTAAAAAAGAAGACCAAGAAAAGACCGTTCTCGGAACAGAAGTACCAAAAGTACGTACTGTTATTGAGAAAGAGCCAAAAATGCCGAAGACAGTCGGTTTTATCTACAGTGATGGCAGTCGTGAAAAACGTCCAGTAACTTGGTCTTCAGTTGATGTGAGCCAAGCAGGAGTTGTGACTGTTAAAGGTATGGCAGACGGACGCGAAGTTGAGGCCCGTGTCGAAATTCTAGCAATCGCAAATGAGCTTCCAACTGTTAAGCGTGTTGCTCCAGGAACAGACTTGAGCGCTGTTGACAAATACGTTTCTATTGCTGTTACGGATGGAAGCGTACAAGAATACGAAGTTGATAAGTGGGAGATTGCGGAAGCAGATAAAGCTAAACTGTCAGTTGCAGGATCACGTATTCAAATGACTGGTCAACTGGGTGGTGAGACTATTCACGCTACCCTTGTGGTAGAAGAAGGTAATCCTGCGGCTCCTGCAGTACCAACAGTAACGGTTGGTGGTGAAGCTGTCACAGGACTTACTAGTCAAAAACCAATGCAATATCGAACTCTTGCTTACGGTGCATCCTTGCCAGAAGTTGTAGCAAGTGCTGAAAATGCAGCTGTTACAGTGGTGCAAGCAAGTGCAGCAAACGGTATGCGTGCAAGCATCTATGTTCAACCAAAAGATGGTGGACCTCTTCAAACCTATGCAATTCAGTTCCTCGAAGAAGCACCAAAAATTGACCATTTGAGCCTACAAGTGGAGAAAGCTGGCAGCCTCAAAGAAGACCAAACAGTGAAATTGTCTGTACTCGCTCACTATCAAGACGGAACACAAGCAGTTTTACCAGCTGATAAAGTAACCTTCTCTACAAGTGGTGAAGGGGAAGTCGCAGTTCGTAAAGGAATGCTTGAGTTACATAAGCCAGGAGCAGTCACTCTGAAAGCGGAATATGAGGGAGCTAAAGGCCAAGTTGAACTCACTATCCAAGCCAATACTGAGACGAAGGTTGCGCAATCTATCCGTCCAGTAAATGTAGTGACAGACTTGCATCAAGAACCTACTCTTCCAACAACAGTAACTGTTGAGTATGACAAAGGTTTCCCTAAAACTCATAAAGTCATTTGGCAAGCTATTCCGAAAGAAAAACTAGACCACTATCAAACCTTCGAAGTTCTAGGTAAAGTTGAAGGAATTGACCTTGAAGCACGTGCTAAAGTCTCTGTAGAAGGTATTGTTTCGGTTGAAGAAGTCAGCGTGACAACACCAATCGCAGAAGCACCACAATTACCAGAAAGCGTTCGTACCTATGATTCAAATGGTCACGTTTCATCAGCTAAGGTTACTTGGGATGAGATTCGTCCAGAGCAATACGCCAAGGAAGGTGTCTTTACAGTTAATGGTCGCCTAGAAGGTACGCAATTAACAACTAAACTTCATGTTCGCGTATCTGCTCAAACTGAGAAGGGAGCAAATATTTCTGACCAATGGACCGGTTCAGAATTGCCACTTGCCTTTGCTTCAGACTCAAATCCAACTGATCCTGTTTCAAACGTCAACGATAAATTGATTTCCTTTAATGACCGCCCTGCTAACCGTTGGACAAACTGGAACCGTAGTAATCCAGAAGCTTCAGTTGGTGTCCTATTCGGAGATTCAGGTATTTTGAGCAAACGTTCAGTTGATAATCTAAGTGTCGGATTCCACGAAGACCACGGAGTTGGTGTACCGAAGTCTTATGTGATTGAATATTATGTCGGTAAGACCGTTCCAACAGCCCCTAAAAACCCTAGCTTTGTAGGTGAGGAAAACCATGCCTTTAACGATCCTGCAAACTGGAAAGAGGTAAGCAATCTCAAAGCACCAGCTCAATTAAAAGCTGGAGAAATGAATCATTTCAGCTTTGATAAAGTTGAGACCTATGCGGTTCGCATTCGTATGGTTCGACTTGATAGCAAGAAGGGAACGTCTATCACAGAAGTACAAATTTTTGCGAAACAAGTCGCAGCAGCCAAACAAGGACAAACAAGAATCCAAGTTGACGGTAAAGACTTAGCAAACTTCAATCCTGATTTGACAGACTACTATCTTGAGTCTGTAGATGGAAAAGTTCCTACAGTAACAGCAAGTGTTAGCAACAATGGTCTCGCTACCGTCGTTCCAAGCGTTCGTGAAGGTGAGCCAGTTCGTGTTATCGCGAAAGCTGAAAATGGTGACATCCTAGGAGAATACCGTCTACACTTTACAAGCAATAAAGACTTGCTCTCTCGTAAACCAGTTTCCGCGGTCAAACAAGCTCGCTTACTACAAGTAGGGCAACCGCTTGAATTGCCAACTAAGGTTCCTGTTTACTTCACAGGTAAAGACGGTTATGAAACAAAAGATTTGGCAGTTGAATGGGAAGAAGTTCCAGCAGAAAATCTGACAAAAGCAGGTCAATTTACCGTTCGAGGTCGTGCCCTTGGCAGTGATCTTGTTGCTGAGTTCACTGTACGAGTGACAGACAAACTTGGTGAAGCTCTTTCAAATAACTCAGAGTATGATGAAAATAGTAACCGCGCCTTTGCTTCAGCCACTAACGACATTGATAGAAACTCCCATGACCGTGTGGACTATCTCAATGACGGAAATCATTCAGAAAATCGTCGTTGGACAAACTGGTCTCCAACACCATCTTCTAATCCAGAAGTATCAGCAGGTGTAATCTTCCGTGAAAATGGTAAGATTGTAGAACGGACTGTAGCGCAAGCCAAACTACACTTCTTTGCAGATAGTGGTACAGATGCACCATCTAAACTCGTTTTGGAACGCTATATTGGCCCAGATTTTGAAGTACCTACCTACTATTCTAACTACCAAGCCTACGATGCAGCTCATCCATTCAATAATCCAGAAAATTGGGAAGCTGTGCCTTATCGTGCGGATAAAGACATCGCAGCTGGTGATGAAATCAACGTAACATTTAAAGCTGTCAAAGCCAAAGCCATGAGATGGCGTATGGAGCGTAAAGCAGACAAGAGCGGTGTTGCGATGATTGAGATGACCTTCCTTGCACCGAGTGAATTACCTCAAGAAAGTACGCAATCGAAGATTCTTGTGGATGGAAAAGAACTTCCTGACTTCGCTGAAGATCGTCAAGACTATCAAATCACCTATAAAGGTCAACGTCCTAAAGTCTCAGTCGAAGAAAGCAATCAAGTAGCTTCAACAGTTGTAGATAGCGGAGACGATAGCCTTCCAGTACTTGTTCGCTTTGTTTCAGAAAGTGGAAAACAAGTCAAGGAATACCGTATCCAGTTGACTAAGGAAAAACCAGTTTCTGAGAAGACTGTTGCTGCTGTACAAGAGGAACTTCCAAAACTCGAATTTGTTGAAAGCGATTTGGCCTACAAGACAGTTGAGAAAAAGGATCCAAGACTGTATCTAGGAGAAACTCGTGTAGAACAAGAAGGAAAAGTTGGTAAAGAACGTATCTTTACAGCGATTAATCCTGATGGAAGTAAGGAAGAAAAACTTCGCGAAGTGGTAGAGACTCCGACAGACCGCATCGTCTTGGTCGGAACAAAACCAGGAACCTCTCTTCCAGAAGACGAAGTGAAGAACCTTGTCCTCGACAGACCCGAACTTATAGTCGAAGAAGAAACCATCGACTTCAAGGTTCAGGAGCGTAAGTCTGATAAGTTGTACTTAGGAGAAACTCGTGTCCTACAAGAAGGTCAAAAAGGTATTCGTCTTCACTTGATTGAAGTGGAAAATGGAAAACGTCAGCTTAAAGAAACTTACGATAAAGTCGCTGCTCAAGATCGTATAGTAGAAGTTGGCACTAAACCAGGAACTTCTCTTCCAGAAGATGAAGTGAAGAACCTAGTCCTTAACAGACCAGAACTTGTAATCGAAGAAGAAACAATTGATTTCAAGGTTCAGGAACAAAAGAATGATAAGCTTCCAGCGGGTCAAACTCGTGTTCTCCAAGAAGGTCAAAAAGGTATCCGTGTTCACTTAATCGAAGTTGAAAATGGTAAGCGAACTGAAAAAGAAAGCTATGATAAAGTCATGGCTCAAGATCGCATTGTAGAAGTTGGTACGGCTAGTAAAACAACTAAGCCAGTACCACAAGAAGCTATAAAACCACAAGTATCAGAAAAAGTAGATACAAAAGAAATTGCTTCAAATGCAGCTAGTCAAGCTCAAGAAGAGCAGTTACCAAATACAGGAAGTGCAGAAAGTCAAGCAGCCCTAGCAGCAGGTTTAGCTCTTCTTGGTTTGAGTGCAGGATTAGTCGCCACCAAAGGTAAAAAAGAAGACTAGAATGAATAAGTTTTTCTTCTAAATGTATCTCAGAAAGACCAGGGAAACCTGGTCTTTTTAATGGGTAGAAGCATTCTCTCTAGAGAAATTTAACGTTTATGAAATTAGATAACCAAAATGATAAAATCACTATCTGGTATCGAAAACGAGATGAACTTATTTTTTAAAAAATGGCGGTAAAATATACCAGATTCTGTTTTGATGATAGGAGAAGAAAAGGTATAAAGTGGCTAATATACGGTTGTGAAAAAGTCGATTTCAA
>CAJZDE010000055.1:0-7765 GCA_915063165.1 uncultured Streptococcus sp. | reverse complement strand
CCTGTTTCAAAGTAAACAACCCATTCACAGATATTTTTTGCGTAGTCTCCAATACGTTCCAAGAAGGAAATAACCTGGAAGTAATCACGGCCTGTAACGATAGCTTCAGGATTTTTTCTAATTTCTTCTGTAGCCAAATCACGGATGCTATCAAAGTAATGGTTGATTTTTTCATCCATCGCCGCTACTTCGTAGGCTTGATCCACAGACCCATTGAGATAAAGATCTAGAGCTGCTTCGACGAAGTTTTTCACGTCGCGTCCCATTTTTTTGATTTCTTCTTCAACAGAAGGGATACGTTGCTCCCCCTTCATACGAATGGTCGCCTCAGCGATAGACACTGCATGATCTCCCATGCGTTCCACGTCTGACACTGCCTTGAGAACGGTCAAGACGGTACGAAGGTCTTGCGAAACAGGTTGTTGGAGGGCAATCATTTCAAATGATTTCTTTTCCAACTTCACTTCATATTCATTTACTTCTGCATCGTCTTCGATGACTTCTTTTGCCAAATCACGGTCATGCGTAACAAAGGCACGCACTGTACGATTGATCTGCGAGAGCACTTCTTGTCCCATGGCATAGAACTGGTTATGTAATTTCTCCAAATCTTCTTCAAATTGAGATCGTAACATCATTCAACTCCTTATCCAAATTTTCCTGTAATATAATCTTCTGTTTCCTTGTTTTGTGGGTCTAGGAACATCTTCTTCGTATCGTTAAACTCGATCAAATCCCCATCTAGGAAAAATCCTGTTTTATCAGAGATACGTGAGGCTTGTTGCATCGAACGCGTTACCAAGAGCATGGTGTATTTATCTTTCAGACCATACAAGGTTTCCTCAATCTTACCTGCAGAAATAGGATCCAAAGCTGAAGTTGGTTCATCTAAGAGGATGATTTTCGGACTGGTTGCTAAGACACGAGCAACACAAACACGTTGTTGTTGTCCACCAGAGAGACCAATGGCCGAATCATGCAAACGATCCTTTACTTCATCCCAGATAGAAGCACGTTGCAAGGCCTTTTCTACTGCTTCATCCAAAACATGTTTATCCTTAACCCCATTGATACGCAGCCCATAGACAACATTTTCGTAGATAGACATAGGGAAGGGATTGGGCTGTTGAAAGACCATACCAATTTCCTTACGCAATTCAACCGTATCGGTACGGGGGCTGTAGATATTGTGACCATTATAGACCACTGATCCAGTTGTAGTCACCTCAGGATTTAGAGCGCCCATGCGGTTGATGGCTTTGAGTAGGGTGGACTTTCCTGATCCAGATGGACCTATCAAGGCCGTTATTTCCTTAGGTTGGAAAGAAAGGGAAACACTATTCAAGGCCTTCTTTTTATTGTAATAAACGGACAGGTCTGAGACCTGTAAAATCGCTTCTGACATACCGTTTCCTTTCTAACCAAAGTGTCCCGTTACATAATCATTTGTTGACTGTAACTTAGCATTTTGGAAAATATTGGATGTCTTATCATACTCAATCAAGTCACCCAAGTAGAAAAATCCTGTGTAGTCACTTGCACGCGCAGCCTGTTGCATACTGTGGGTAACGATGATGATGGTAAAG
This sequence comes from uncultured Streptococcus sp., assembly GCA_915063165.1. Lineage (GTDB taxonomy): Bacteria > Bacillota > Bacilli > Lactobacillales > Streptococcaceae > Streptococcus. The sequence goes on along the minus strand of CAJZDE010000055.1, from coordinate 6,179 downwards.
TCCTTCTTCAATTCCAACATGGTTTCTTCCAGCTGGGCTGTCGCAATCGGATCCAAGGCTGACGCCGGTTCATCCATCAAGAGGATATCTGGCTTAACAGAGATAGCGCGAGCGATACAGAGACGTTGTTGCTGACCTCCAGAAAGCATTAAGGCTGATTTGTGGAGGTCGTCTTTGACCTGATCCCAAAGGGCAGCCTGTCTTAGAGAGGTTTCTACAATTTCATCAAGTACTTTCTTGTCCTTAACACCTGCACGTTCATGAGCAAAAGTGATGTTGTGGTAAATAGACTTGGCAAATGGATTTGGACGTTGAAAGACCATTCCGATATGCTTGCGCATCTCATAGACGTTGATTTCTGGACGATTAACGTCAATCCCTCGGTAGAGGATTTGACCTGTTACCTTGGCAATATCAATGGTATCATTCATCCGATTGAGACTGCGAAGATAAGTAGATTTCCCTGATCCAGAAGGGCCAATCAAGGCTGTAATTTTATTTTTTTCAAATTGCATATCGATGCCCTTGATGGATTCATTTTTACCATAGTAAACATGTAAATCCTTAGTAGAGAGGGCCACTTTTTCTTCAGGGAAGGTGATGATATGCTTTTCATCCCAGTTATATTTTGACATGGCTTCTCCTTTAGGCAGCGGTTAATTTCTTGTGTAAATAGCTTCCGAGTTTGCGTGCCCCAAAGTTAAAAATCAAGATAAAGATGAGGAGCACTGCGGCAGAACCAGCAGATACAATGGTAGCATCAGGAATGGTTCCTTCACTGTTGACCTTCCAGATGTGGACAGCCAAGGTTTCTGCTTGTCGGAAGATTGAGATAGGGCTGGTAACACTGAGGATATTCCAGTTAGACCAGTCAAGGGCTGGAGCGGATTGTCCTGCAGTATAGATAAGAGCGGCGGCCTCACCAAAGATTCGGCCAGAAGCCAAGACAACACCCGTTACGATACCTGGAAGGGCTTCTGGAATGACGACATGGACCACAGTCTCCCAACGAGAGATACCAAGAGCCAAACCAGCCTCACGTTGTGTATGGTGAACGTGTTTTAAACTGTCCTCAACATTTCGAGTCATCTGAGGGAGGTTAAAGACCGTCAAGGCCAAGGCACCTGAAATGATTGAAAATCCATACTCAAACTGGACGACAAAGATCAAGTAACCAAAGAGCCCCACAACGACTGATGGTAGAGAAGACAAAATCTCAATACAGGTACGAATAAAATTGGTCACAGGTCCTTTTTTGGCATACTCAGCGAGGAAAACGCCAGCTCCCATAGACAGGGGAACAGAAATGATTAAGGTAATGACCAAAAGGAAGAAGGAATTGTAGAGCTGAATCCCGATACCCCCACCTGCTTGATAAGAGGAGGATTTCCCAGTCAAGAAGGACCAAGAGATATGTGGTAACCCTCTCACCAAGATATAGAGAATCAAAGATGCCAAGATGGCAACGATGATACCCGCGATGGTATAGAGGACAGCTGTTGCAAGTTTATCTAATTTCTTAGCGTGCATAGTTTTTCTTTCCTCTTTCTTTCGTAATCAATTTAATCACACTGTTAAAGGCCAAACTCATCAAGAGCAAGACTAAGGCCAGTGACCAGAGAACGTTATTATCAACCGTTCCCATGACGGTATTTCCGATCCCCATAGTCAAAACAGAAGTCAAAGTCGCAGCTGGTGTTGTTAGCGAGGTTGGGATAACTGCTGAGTTTCCGACAACCATCTGAATAGCAAGGGCTTCACCAAAGGCACGCGCCATCCCAAAGACCACTGCAGTGAAAATACCTGAACGTGCTGCTTTCAAGGTCACACGCCAGATGGTTTGCCAACGAGTGGCTCCCATAGCCAAACTCGCTTCACGGTAATGACGAGGAACAGCACGCAAGCTGTCTGTTGTCATAAAGGTTACAGTTGGTAGGATCATGACAAAAAGAACGAAAATCCCTGACAAAATCCCAAAACCAGTTCCACCAAAGACGCTACGAACAAAAGGCACCACAACTTGCAAACCGATAAATCCATAGACGACTGAAGGAATACCGACGAGAAGTTCAATGGCTGGTTGCAAAATCTTTGCACCCTTTGGTGAGACTTCTGTCATAAAGACTGCCGCACCAATAGCAAAGGGTGTTGCGATGAGGGCTGATAAAATCGTCACAATAAAGGAGCCCAAAATCATTGGAAGGGCACCAAATTGTTTCCCTGAAGGATTCCAAGTTTGTCCAAAGAGGAAATCAAAGATGTTGACCCCATTGACAAAGAAGGTCGATAAGCCTTTTTGGGCTACAAAAATCAAAATCATGGCCACAATGATGACAATCAAAGAAAGGCAAGTGAAGGTCAAACCTTTACCAAACTTCTCAAGGCGAGAGTTCTTTGAAGGAGAGAGTAACTTTTTAGATAATTCTTCTTGATTCATTATTGACCTCCTTCTACTGCTGTAACGGTACCTGAAGCATCTTTTTGGACTTTCATTTCATTGATAGAGATATAGCCCATGCCCTTAACAATTCCATTTTGGGCTTCATCTGAGAGGACGAAATTCAGGAATTCAGCAGCTAACTCATTTGGCTGACCAAGTGTGTACATATGTTCATAAGACCACAAAGGCCAGTTGTTGGTCGTTACATTTTCAGATGTAGGTTCATACCCATTCAGTTTCATGCTTTTCACGGAGTCATCTACATAGGCAAAAGCCAAGTAAGAAATGGCTCCAGGCGTTTGGGATACAATAGACTTGACCATCCCGTTAGAATCCTGTTCTTGGCTCTGCATTGCCGATTGGCCATTCATAACGACCGTATCAAACGTCGCTCGTGAACCAGAACTTGCTGCTCGGTTGATGATTGAAATGGCCAGGTCTTTGCCCCCAACTTCTTTCCAGTTGGTCACTTCACCAGTAAAGATCTTACGAAGTTGCTCGGTTGTGAGATTTTCAACATCCACTTCCTTGTTTACAATCACTGCAAGACCAGCCACTGCAACCTTGTGGTCTACTAGAGCTGAAGCATCGATTCCTTCTTTTTCCTCTGCAAAGACGTCAGAGTTCCCGATGTCAACTGCTCCAGACTGGACTTGGGATAGTCCTGTACCCGATCCACCACCTTGAACATTTACTGTTTTTCCGATGTTTCTAGAACCAAATTCATCTGCTGCCGCTTCGACAAGAGGCTGAAGAGCAGTTGAACCAACGGCTGTCATGGATTCTCCACGATCAATCCAGCTAGCACATCCTGCAAGAGAACCTGCCATCAAAAGAGCTGCAAGAGACATGACGAGCTTTTTTCTTTTTTTCACTGTTATTCTCCTTGAACATAATGATAAATGTTCTGATTTCTTCCGTTTGTCCTGATCATCCAATTATCATCAATGATTGCCCCTCTTCATTTTATCTAGTCATTCTTAGGAGCGGACAATTCCATCGTATAATATAAGTAATAATGAAAGACTATCAGAAAAAACTCATACTTCCACTATAACATAGAATAGGCTCTTTGACTAGCTTTTTCACCTGAATCTGAGTCCTTTTGGATAATAATTTTTCAAAACATTTCCCGTTACCTTGGCAAAGCCTAATCCGTTTCCTTGAACCACAACTTGGTACCATCCATTTGGTCGAGCTTCAGACAATTGAACAGTCTCGCCAGCCACATATTTTACAAAGTCCTTATCATTGATTTCTACCCTTTGTTTTACTTGGCTTGGTTTCAAGGCTAATCCCAGAGCAAAGCTTGGTTCGAAGCGTTTCTTCTTAAACGTCCCCAGATGGAGCCCATTTCGGGCAATTTTGAGTTTTCCTAGATCAGGTAGCATCTCTGGCAGGAGATAGAGCTGATCTCCAAAAGTCTGCAAGATACCAGTTAGATTGATCTGCAAGTGTTTTTGGGCAAATTCTTGCCACAAAGCCAGTTGCTCACGACTGAGATTGCTCTTGCTAGCTTTGAATTTAGGTGCTGGATTTTGTCCCTTAAACTGCAGGTGGGCAACAAACTGGCCTTCTCCCTTGAAATGATGAGGATACATCCGCGCCGTTTCAGGAAGATCAATTCCTGCTACCATACCGTTCACATGCTCGACTGGAAGCAATTCAAATTCATAAGTATCCAGCAACCAGTGGACGATTTCTTCATTTTCCTCTGGTGCCCAAGTACAGGTAGAATAGACCAAACGACCACCTTCAGCAAGCATGGTCACTGCATCTTCTAAAATTTCTCTTTGGAGACTGGCACATTGGCTAGGATAATCGGTACTCCAATAATCCATGGCATCGGGCTGCTTACGAAACATCCCTTCACCCGAGCAAGGGGCATCAAGGACAATCACATCAAAGTAACCTTTAAAAACCTTGGCCAAGCGGTCAGCAGATTCATTAGTCACAACAACATTTGTCGCTCCAAATCGTTCCATATTTTCCACTAAAATCTTAGCACGCTTGCTTGAAATTTCGTTGGAGACAAGGACTCCTTGATTAGCCAGATAGGCTGCTAGTTGAGTGGATTTTCCACCTGGTGCTGCCGCCAAGTCCAAGACCTTCATACCAGGACTTGGTTGAGCCACCTGGGCCACCATTTGGGCTGCAGGCTCTTGCGAATAAACAAGACCGGTCGCGTGCTCTGGTGACTTTCCAGAAACTTTACCATAATACCCCCAAAGTGTATTTGGAATAGCATCTGCAAACGATAACTGACTTCCTTTTAAGGGATTGACCCGAAAAGCCGAAACTGCTTCTTGTTTAAAAGAGGCAAGAAAGTCTCTTGCCTCATCTTCTAGTATCGCTTCATATTTTTCAACAAATCCTTCTGGAAATTGCATTTAGTTCTCTTTCCTTTCGTAGATATAAGACTGAATCTCTTCTTGCATCTCGATTGGCACCATCATGACCGGCTGACGTGTTTTAAAATCAGCGGGCTCACCCGATACCGTAAGAAGACGATAACCCAGACTTTCCCCTAAGATACTGGCCGCAGCATAATCCCATGGCTGCAAGTAGGTAATATAAGTCAGAAGACGACCCGATAAAACCTTGGCAAAACTAATGGCCGCACTGCCGTAGACACGGACACCCAACGCTGCTCGCCCCAAATCCGCCAAGCCCCACTCATTGCTTTCAAACATACCTGAGTTACCGGCAACTAAAAATTCTTGAAGAGGTTTCTTTTTAAAAGTCGGTAAGGGATCATTATTACGACAAGGAGGAAAGGCACCACCACCATGGTAACAATCACCTTTCATGACATCATAGATGATGCCAAATTTGCCCACACCATTCTCAAAATAAGCCAACATCACAGCAAAATCTTCCTGCTGGGCGACAAAGTTATTGGTACCGTCAATGGGATCAATCACCCAAACAGATCCTTGACCGACTGCAGCACGTAAACAGCCCTCTTCCGCGCAAATCAAGTCCTCAGGATAGGAGGACTTGATCCGTTCAACCAAGAGTTCCTGGACCTCCTTGTCCAAACGCGTCACTAAGTCGGTAGGGGAAGACTTGCGCTCAACCTGCAAATCTTCTTTCATGTGGGCCAAAATGTAATCTGCAGCTTCCTGCACAATCTGTTTGGCAAATTCAAATTTAGTTTCCAAGAGAAATCTTCCCTTCTCTTTTTTCTTTTGCTAATTGAACTGCATGATAGAAGGAATAACCGCTAGCCGTCTCAAATTCGCGACCTAGGCGCTTTTCTTCACTTTTGCTCGGAACAACAGACTTAAATTCCTTATAGGAATCTAACAGTTTTTTTGCTTCTACCTTATCTTCATAAGCAGCTTCAACATCATTAAAAAAAGAAAGCACTGAAGCAAGTTCTTCAGTGCTCCACGACAAATCTAGTGGGTAACTATACTGTTTGTTCATCTATCCTATACCAGCTCTCAATGTTGCTTCTTTCAATTCTTGTTTACGGTAACTACGAGGGAGAAAAGCACGAATCTCATCTTCATTAAAACCGATCTGCATGCGTTTGGTATCTATAATAATTGGGCGACGCAAAAGACTAGGATATTGCTCAATCAACTGAAGCAACTCCGATACCGAGATACTCTCTACATCAATATCCAATTTTTGAAAAATTTTTGAGCGAGTTGAAATGATGTCATCAGTACCATTTTCGGTCAAGGAAAGAATATGTTGTAATTCTTTTCTTGTTAAAGGACTAGTCATA
>CAJZDE010000054.1:0-7869 GCA_915063165.1 uncultured Streptococcus sp. | reverse complement strand
GGATAAGTTAAGATGTCATACATAAAATTAAATGTGGGGATGTCATTATCAGGCCCAACCATTGGAATAAGTCCAGACCTTAAGGAATTTATAAATATTGTGCATAAAAAAAGATATATCAGAAAAAGCAGAATTGAAAATATACATTTTCCTTTAGTTGGTCAAAGTACTATGTCATGGAAACTTAGAGGTGATTACAAGCGTGGTTTTTATGCCTTCTCTTCGATAGCATTCGAAGGAGAATTTGGATCAAATCCAGATGTATTTATGATTTTTTCAAAGAATGACAGTCTGATAGAATTTAATAGTAAAGAGCATTCGTTAAATGATGATGATTTAACAGTTGTTAAACTAAAACAAAATATTTTTAAAAACAACAAGTATAAATATGGGATTGAAAAGGAGCTTAATTATTATTCTAACAGTGAATCAGAGTATGATATTCGCCCTTTCATTATTGTTGTATTTGGCGAAGTTTCGTTAGGATTTGCTACTGTCACATTGATAAATAAAAGTTCAAGTACAGCAAATTCAAATGGATTTATTGAGGGAATAATGCCAGGGACGGGAGTAAACCCTTTTCAACCACAGGCAAGAAAATTAGTATGGCCAACTGGCAAAGATCTATTACGTACATTAAAGGAACCTCAAACTGGTCGTTCTTTTAGGTTAGATAAAGAACAGGTTGATAATATTTTAAATTTGAAAAGGTATTTTGTTAATTTATTGGAACCGAACATTGCTAAAGTGTTGAAAGAGGAATATATAACGGAGTGAGACACTTTAGACATTAAAAAACGAAAGGGAAGAAAACAGTTTCTTTCCTTTTTTGACTTAAAATGCTAAGTAAAACAAGATTAAAGCGAACGTTTATGATATAATATTAGTAAATAATTCGCAAAAGAGGTTGAGAGATGAAGCTGTTAGTTGTCGGTTCGGGTGGTCGTGAACATGCGATTGCTAAGAAGTTGCTTGAATCAAAAGACGTTGAAAATGTCTTTGTAGCTCCTGGAAATGACGGGATGACTCTGGATGGTTTGGAATTGGTAAATATCTCTATTTCCGAACATTCTAAGTTGATTGACTTCGCAAAAGAAAATGACATTGCTTGGACCTTCATCGGGCCAGATGATGCCCTTGCTGCTGGTATCGTGGATGATTTTAACAAAGCTGGGCTCAAGACTTTTGGTCCGACTAGGGCTGCAGCGGAGCTGGAGTGGTCTAAGGATTTTGCTAAGGAAATCATGGTCAAATACGGCGTTCCGACAGCAGCCTATGGTACATTTTCGGATTTCGAGGCAGCTAAGGCTTATATTGAGGAGAAAGGTGCTCCAATCGTGGTCAAGGCGGATGGCTTGGCGCTTGGGAAGGGTGTTGTTGTTGCGGAGACGGTTGAGCAAGCAGTCGAAGCTGCTCATGAGATGCTTTTGGACAATAAATTTGGTGACTCAGGTGCGCGTGTGGTTATCGAGGAATTCCTTGACGGAGAAGAGTTCTCTCTCTTTGCCTTTGTCAATGGGGACAAGTTTTACATCATGCCAACGGCTCAGGACCATAAACGTGCCTATGACGGCGACAAGGGTCCTAATACTGGTGGGATGGGTGCCTATGCGCCAGTTCCTCACTTGCCACAGAGCGTGGTTGCCACAGCGGTTGACACTATTGTCAAGCCAGTCCTTGAAGGGATGATCAAAGAAGGTCGTTCGTATCTTGGTGTTCTTTACGCAGGGCTTATTTTGACTGCTGACGGTCCTAAAGTCATCGAGTTTAACGCTCGCTTCGGAGATCCAGAAACACAAATTATCTTGCCTCGTCTGACCTCCGATTTTGCACAAAATATCACGGATATTCTTGATGGCAAGGAGCCAGCCATCACTTGGACGGACGAGGGTGTGACACTGGGTGTTGTTGTAGCATCAAACGGCTATCCACTCGCTTATGAGAAAGGTGTCAAGCTTCCTACCAAGACAGAAGGCGGCATCATCACTTACTATGCCGGTGCTAAGTTTGCGGAAAATAGCAGAGCACTGCTGTCAAATGGCGGACGTGTCTATATGCTCGTCACCACAGCAGACACCGTTAAAGAAGCCCAAGAAACCATCTACCAAGAGCTCTCCCAACAAAAAACAGAAGGCCTCTTTTACCGAAACGACATTGGTAGTAAGGCGAATAAATAAATTTTAAAAGCGACAAAGTCGCTAAATACGATAATGGTCGTCGTGGTGAAAAGACCAGAACAGAAACTGTTCTGGTCGGGGAAACTTGGAGACCTTAGGCTCAAAGTTTAGGAATGAAACCGAAGGTTTGCTTCCGTCCCCACCACCTAAGACCATTATCAAAAAGAAAAATTCACAGAATACGTTAATGATCGTATGGTTTGCGAGCGTTAGCGAGCTAATATAGAACAATCACCGCTGTTGTGAATGAACGATTGGATGATAAACCAATCGTTCAGGGAAATCGGAAGACCTTGGGCTTCCGATTTAGGCATGAGACACCTTTGGTGGCTGCTGCCGTCCCTCACAACCTAAGGTGATTGAAAAAAGAAAGGAAAGAAAAGGGGAAATTATGACTAAACCAATTATTTCCATCATCATGGGCTCCAAATCCGACTGGGCAACCATGCAAAAAACCGCAGAAGTCCTAGACCGCTTCGGTGTAGCCTACGAAAAGAAAGTTGTTTCTGCTCACCGCACACCAGACCTCATGTTCAAACATGCCGAAGAAGCTCGTAGCCGTGGCATCAAGGTTATCATCGCAGGTGCTGGAGGCGCAGCTCATTTGCCAGGAATGGTCGCTGCCAAAACAACCCTTCCAGTTATTGGTGTACCAGTCAAATCACGCGCGCTCAGTGGTCTGGACTCGCTCTACTCTATCGTACAGATGCCGGGTGGCGTGCCTGTGGCAACAATGGCTATCGGTGAAGCAGGGGCGACAAACGCGGCCCTCTTTGCCCTTCGTCTTCTTTCAGTAGAGGATCAGGCTATCGCGACAGCATTGGCAGATTTCGCAGAAGAACAAGGAAAAATCGCAGAGGAGTCTACAAATGAGCTCATCTAAAACAATCGGAATTATCGGTGGCGGTCAGCTGGGGCAGATGATGGCCATTTCAGCTATCTACATGGGGCACAAGGTCATCGCGCTGGATCCTGCGGCGGATTGCCCAGCCTCTCGCGTGGCGGAGATCATCGTGGCTCCTTATAATGATGTGGATGCCCTCCGTCAGTTGGCAGATCGTTGTGATGTTCTGACCTATGAGTTTGAAAATGTCGATGCTGACGGTTTGGATGCGGTTATCAAGGATGGACAACTCCCCCAAGGAACAGACCTTCTTCGCATTTCTCAAAATCGCATCTTTGAAAAGGATTTTCTCTCAAACAAGGCACAAGTCACTGTGGCACCTTACAAGGTCGTGACCTCAAGCCAAGACTTGGCAGATATTGACCTATCGAAAAACTATGTCCTCAAGACGGCGACCGGTGGCTACGATGGTCATGGACAAAAGGTCATTCGCTCAGCAGAAGATTTAGTAGAAGCCTATGCACTAGCTGACTCAGCAGACTGCGTTTTGGAAGAATTTGTCAACTTCGACCTTGAAATTTCTGTCATCGTGTCCGGAAATGGCAAGGATGTGACGGTTTTCCCAGTTCAGGAAAATATCCATCGTAACAACATTCTTTCGAAAACCATTGTGCCTGCTCGCATTTCAGAAAGTTTAGCAGCCAAAGCCAAAGCTATGGCGGTACGAATCGCAGACCAGCTCAATTTGTCTGGAACACTTTGTGTGGAAATGTTTGCGACAGCTGACGACATTATCGTCAATGAGATTGCTCCGCGACCACACAACTCTGGGCATTATTCTATCGAAGCCTGTGACTTCTCGCAGTTTGATACCCATATTCTCGGTGTTCTGGGAGCACCATTGCCAGCTATCCACCTGCATGCTCCTGCTGTTATGCTCAATGTTCTCGGCCAACACGTCGAGGTCGCTGAAAAGTATGTCACAGAAAATCCAAGCGCCCACCTCCACATGTATGGTAAAATAGAAGCGAAGCACAACCGAAAAATGGGACATGTGACTTTGTTTAGTGATGTGCCAGATAGTCTGGATGAGTTTGGGGAGGGGATTGATTTTTGAAATGACAGAAGAATTTGATGAATTGCTGGATGATGAAATAACGACCGTAACACTGACTTATACGGACGATTTGATTGTTCCAGAGATTGCGGATAGAGAGGGGATTCATATTTTAGAGAGAGAGCTGGCAATCAGCTAGTCTTAGAATATTCTTGTTCCGTGAAGGAAGTTAAGGATTATCTAAGTAGTTACGGCCTGCCTAGACATCCTGAGAGAATTTCATTTGAATTTTCTATACATGAAGACTCAGAAAATAATAATCTTTAAAGCTAAATGGAGACCAGTTTATGATTCAAATTATTGTCAACGCTTTTGTGGAGGAAGGAAAAGAAATCGCCGTTGTGGAAGTGCTCTTTGCCAGTGCCGACCATGAAAAAGTAAAAGCCAATATCAGGAATTAAAGATTCAATATCCAAACAATTATCTGGCTATCTATGATTCGCCATTGGATACGGATCTAAGTAGCTTGCCGCACTATCCGTCGGTAGCTATAAGCAAGGAGGAATTTGATTAGTCTATGAAAACTATCGGTCTGATTGGTGGTATGAGTTGGGAAAGTACCACATCTTACTACCAAATCATCAACGAAACCATCAAAAAAGAGCTGGGTGGCTTGCATTCAGCTAAGATTCTACTTTATAGTGTTGATTTTGCAGAGATTGAGCATTATCAAGCAGTCGGAGACTGGGAGAAAAGCGGTCAACTTTTGGCAGATATTGCTCAGCGCTTGGAGCAAGCAGGTGCAGATTTCATCGTTATTTGCACCAACACCATGCACAAGGTTGCTCCGCAGATACAAGAACAGATTACGATTCCAATCTTGCATATTGCGCAGGCAACTGCGCAGGCCTTGTTGGCTGACGGTATTCAAAAAGTCGGCCTCCTAGGGACCAAGTACACCATGACTCAAGATTTTTACAAGGAGAAATTAATAGAGTCTAGGTTAGAAGTGCTGATTCCAGACCAAGCTGGAATTACAGAGGTTAATCGAATCATTTATGACGAGCTCTGTCTAGGAGATATCAAAGAAAGCTCAAAGCAGACTTATCTTGCCGTTATAGATGATTTGAAAAAAGCAGGCGCTGAAGCTGTTATCTTGGGGTGTACCGAGATTGGTCTCCTCGTCAAGCAATCCGATACTGACCTGCCTCTCTATGACACAACAGTGATTCATGCAGAGAAAGCAGCGGAGTGGGCGGTAAATAAATGATTATAGAAGTTCAGTACAACCGCAAGATGGGACACGTGACTTTGTTTAGTGATGTACCGGATAGTGTGGCTGAATTTGGGGAAGGGATTGATTTTTAAAATGGTAGAAGAATTCGATAATGTATTTGAAGATGATATTACTACTTTAACATTTACTTATGCGGATGATGTAGTCATTCCAGAAATTCCGGATGCAGAAGGGATTCATATTGTAGAGAGAACAAATAATCAACTAATAATAGAGCATACGCGCGATGATGATGAGGTCTATGATTATATAAAGAGTTTTGGATTAACGAGCCGTCCTATAAAACTTTCGATTGAATTTTTTGCTTACGAAGATCTTGAGGAAGAAGAAAATTTTTAGAATTTAATGGAGAAAATCTATGATTTAACTCATCGTCAACGCTTTTGTTGAAAAAGAAAAGACTGGAGCAGTCGTCGAAGTCTTGTATGCTAGTAGCGATCGTTAGAAAGTGAAAGCTAAGTATGAAGAGCTAGTTGTTCAATACCCTGAAAACTATTTAGCTATCTATGATGTCCCGCTGGATAAGGATTTGAACACACTAGATTACTACCCATCTGTATGGATTGAGAAAGAAGAGTTTGAATAAAACGACTGTCGCTTGCTAACTGATGTGAAACATCAAAAGAAAGGAAAAGAAAACATGATCAACCGTTACTCTCGCCCTGAGATGGCGAATATTTGGAGTGAAGAAAATAAATACCGTGCTTGGCTTGAGGTGGAAATCTTGGCTGATGAAGCATGGGCTGAGTTGGGAGAAATCCCTAAGGAAGATGTGGCTTTGATTCGCGAGAAGGCGGATTTTGACATCGACCGTATTTTGGAGATTGAGCAGGAGACGCGTCACGATGTGGTGGCTTTCACACGTGCGGTTTCTGAGACTCTTGGTGAAGAGCGCAAGTGGGTTCACTATGGGTTGACTTCTACCGACGTGGTGGATACAGCTTACGGTTACCTCTATAAGCAGGCCAACGACATTATCCGTCGTGACCTTGAAAACTTCACCAACATCATCGCTGACAAGGCTAAGGAGCACAAGTTCACCATTATGATGGGTCGTACCCACGGTGTGCACGCTGAGCCGACAACTTTTGGTCTGAAATTGGCGACTTGGTACAGCGAAATGAAGCGCAACATCGAGCGTTTCGAGCATGCAGCTGCTGGTGTGGAAGCTGGTAAGATTTCTGGTGCGGTTGGGAACTTTGCCAACATCCCACCATTTGTAGAGCAATACGTCTGCGACAAATTGGGTATCCGTGCTCAAGAAATCTCTACACAGGTGCTTCCTCGTGACCTTCACGCTGAGTACTTTGCAGTTCTTGCCAGCATCGCGACTTCAATCGAGCGTATGGCGACTGAAATCCGTGGTTTGCAAAAGTCTGAGCAGCGCGAAGTGGAAGAGTTCTTTGCTAAAGGGCAAAAAGGTTCATCTGCTATGCCTCATAAACGCAACCCAATCGGTTCTGAGAACATGACAGGTCTTGCGCGTGTCATCCGTGGCCACATGGTGACGGCCTATGAAAACGTTGCTCTCTGGCACGAACGTGATATTTCTCACTCATCAGCTGAGCGTATCATCACACCGGACACGACCATTTTGATTGACTACATGCTTAACCGTTTTGGAAATATCGTCAAGAACTTGACGGTCTTCCCAGAAAACATGATCCGCAACATGAACTCTACTTTTGGTCTTATCTTTAGCCAACGTGCCATGTTGACCTTGATCGAAAAAGGTATGACACGTGAGCAAGCCTATGACTTGGTGCAGCCGAAAACGGCTTACTCTTGGGATAACCAAGTAGACTTTAAACCGCTTCTGGAAGCAGATCCAGAGGTAACTTCTCGCCTCACTCAAGAAGAAATCGATGAAATCTTCAACCCAGTTTATTACACCAAACGAGTGGATGATATCTTTGAACGTCTTGGATTAGGAGAGTAGATAATGAATGTAGATAATATACTAAGTTGGTTTGCTAATATAATTAAAACAACGCCAGATGGAGTAATTCAGAGCTTAATTGCAAGTGGAGCATTCTTTATTTTAAACAAAGTATTGAAGAAACTACCGATGATAGGTCCAAGGTTTTCTGAATGGAGTAATAAACTATCAAACTTTTTTAATAAGAACTCACTAGAAGTTTCAGAAAATACAATAATAATTCCAACGCCTAGGTATAAACCAGGATTGGATTTTAAAATAAGAAAGAAACCTAAGCAAGATCAAACTAATAAAAATATGAGTAATGATGATTTTTGGGGAATTATTATTTTATCGTTAGTTGTTATTGTTCTTATAATTTCTATATTTTTGAGATATATAAATGAGATTTCACTAGTTTTAAAATGGTACGGTCTAGTTCCTCTAATTTCCTCAATCGTAATTTTATTCATTGTTGCGATTAGTGGCCGTGTTCAAAAATCTACATTAATTTATCTTTTTTATTCAATCCCTATATCCATACTTACTATTTATTATGGAATTAATCTACTAACA
>CAJZDE010000053.1:0-7874 GCA_915063165.1 uncultured Streptococcus sp. | reverse complement strand
TCTCGTCATTTCCATTCTTTCCTTTGGCAAAATGTTTTTCCAAATCTTGGAAATTAAAGTTGGAAGTAAAGAAGGTCGGCAAATCTTCCTGCATACGATACTGGAGAATAACTTGGAGAATCTCATCACGCACCCAAGGTGTTGACTGCTCTGCACCAATATCATCCAAGACCAAGACTTCTGCTAACTTGATGTCATCCACCAAGGTCTTCACAGATCCTTCACCGATGGCATTTTTCACATCAATGACAAAACTTGGATAATGGAGAATCGTCGTTGATGCCCCACGTTTTTCAGATAGGTCGTGAGCTAAGGCTGCCATCATAAAACTTTTACCAACACCAAAATCTCCGTAAAGATAGAGGCCCTTTCGAATGCTTGGGTAAAGGTCAACAAAGGAATAGAGTCTCTCAAAAATCGGCAAGCGTCCTAGATCATCCAGGTCAATCTGAGCTAACTTCGCTTTCTTGAGACTGGCTGGTAGATTGATCAACTTAAGGCGATTCTTAATTGCAGCCTCTTTTTCTGCCGCGATTAGTTCTGGTGTTTCTTCATAAGACACATCCGCATATCCGTGATTCATAACCAAGATGGGCTTGTAGCCACGCGCTATATAGTCCGCATCCCCACGAAGAAACTTGTCCCGTTCTGTGATATATTGGTTGAACTTGGAGATACTACGATTTAACTCCTCTTGGCTGAGGGATTCTTTCTGGATAAAAGCCGCTACATCGGGGTCTTTCATAATCTGCTGGACTAGGTCCTGATACTGAAAACGACTTGTCTGACGTTTGATAACATCACCCACACTTTCCATCTAGTCTCCTCCTTCTTCTAATCGGGCTAACATTTCTTGTTTTTTACGTTCTAGTTCCAGACGAGTTTCCTCACTGGTTTGATTCTTGTATTCTGGATTACTCCACTTAGGAACATTTGTCTTAGTTGAGCTGACCTTGTTTTTCTGTTCTTCTTGTCCTTTTTGCTGGTGTTCTCGAATCCGAAGCACGGCTTCCTCAGCTGTCCGAATCTTGCGATAGGCATAGTCGTTGGCGACTTTCATAGCATATTTCTCATTGACATTTGCCGAATCAACCTTGTTAAAGGTTAGAAGTAAGACGATATTGATGACTTCGTCCAACAAGCCTAAAGACGCCATCTGGTGAAGGAGTTCTCGCTCACTCTGGGTAATGTTCCCCTTACGCGTTTGCTTGATTTCCGCTAAAAAGTGCAGGGGAGTTTTATTTTTGGCTTCCCTGATAATGGTCATTTCTTTGGGGCTAAAGTCAGAAGTCGCTGGTTTTTGTGCTATCTTTTCACGCATGCGTTTGACTGAAATAACCTGACCCACCGCTGTCGCCTTGGCTAATTGATAGGTTTCAAACCAGGTCCATTTTTTTTCATCTGCGATGGCAAACAATTCCAAAACATCCGTTTGCTCGTCTTCAAAACGCAAGCCATCTCGAGCCATCAGGCGCTGGAAATGGTCCAAATCAAAATCGTTTTTTAACTTGCTTTTAGACTCGCTTGGGGTCACTTCTTCGAACAGGGTTGGAAAGACTTGGCTCAAAGAAACAGAGAGTGCTTCTCCCTCGCTTGGAGCCTGCTTCATAGCAGAAACAGCTGTATCCCCAATCTTTTTCTCTAATAATCTGCTATAGACAGAATGACTTAGAAATTCCTGACTGGAAAGGGGAGAATGAAGATGTAATTCATAGACCTCCCCCTTTTGATAAAGGGTCAACAAATCCAAGGCAGACAAGACTTTAAAGGCTTGAAGCAAGGTCGGCATGCCAAAGTTTAAGTGGTTGAGGATGTGGGAAAAGAGGTGTTCCTTTTGCCCACCATCCCAAAAGGTAATGACGTATAGATAGAGGCTCAGTGCCTCCTGACCGATAATCGGGAGGTAGCACTGCACCAGAGAAGAGGTATCTTGCGACACCCGATTATTCTTTAGAAAAGAAAAACGGTCATTTGGCTTCATCTATTTTTCCTTTTTCTTTTTTGAGGACTGGGTGATCTGCTGGAGCAGACTCTCCAACTCACTCACATCCTTAAAGCTACGGTAAACACTGGCAAAACGAACATAGGTAATCTCATCCAGCTCTGCTAATTCTTCCATGACTAAAGACCCAATATATTCACTTTGGATCTCATTCTCACTGCGACTACGGAGTTTTTGCTCAATACGATTGACCACCATGTTGATTTCATCACTTGAAACAGGACGCTTCTGGGCTGAGCGAATAATCCCATTAAAGATTTTATCTCTCGAAAACTGCTCTCGCGTACCGTCTTTTTTGACGACAACCAGCGTTCTTTCTTCTACTCGTTCATAGGTTGTAAAACGATGCTGACACTCGTCGCACTCACGTCTTCGACGGATGGTATTTCCTTCTTCGGCTTGTCGACTATCAACAACACTAGACTTGGTAGCCCCACATTTTGGACAACGCATGCATTTCCCTCCTTGTCATTTTCTTTTCATTATACCATTTTTTGAGCAATTCCCAAAACAATTCTTATTTTTACTTGACAAGTTTTTTGTTTTATTGTATTATTTGATTAGAACAACAAAGACAAAGAAAGGAGACTATGATGTCCTGGTCATTTGATAATACAAAACCGATTTATTTACAGATTATGGAAAAAATCAAACTACAGATTGTTTCCCATGAACTGGAACCCAACCAACAGCTCCCTACCGTGAGAGATTTGGCGAGCGAGGCTGGAGTCAATCCCAATACCATTCAGCGCGCCTTGTCTGACCTTGAACGTGAAGGATTTGTATACAGCAAGCGGACAACTGGTCGTTTTGTCACCGAGGATTTGGATCTCATCCTTCAGTCCCGCAAACAACTTTCCGAGGAGCAACTGCAACAATTCGTCTCTTGCATGCTTCAATTTGGCTACAAAAAAGAAGAACTGCCAAATGTATTAAGCGACTATATTAAAGGAGTTTAAGACTATGACACTACTAGCACTTGAAAATGTAACAAAATCATATGGAGCAACTGCGGCACTTGACAATATCTCACTAGAGATCTCAGCCGGAAAGATTGTCGGGCTCCTTGGACCAAACGGATCCGGAAAAACAACCTTGATCAAACTGATCAATGGCCTCCTTCAACCAAATAAAGGACGTATCCTCATTAACGGACAGGATCCAAGTCCTGCTACCAAGGCGATCGTCTCCTACCTACCAGATACAACCTACCTCAATGAAGAGATGAAGGTTAAGGATGCTCTAACCTATTTTAAAACCTTCTATCAAGATTTCAATCTCGAAAGAGCCCAACACCTTTTAGCCGATCTCGGTATTGATGAAAATAGTCGCCTCAAGAAACTATCAAAAGGGAACAAGGAAAAGGTCCAACTCATCCTGGTTATGAGCCGTGAAGCCCGCCTCTACGTTCTGGACGAACCAATCGGAGGCGTGGATCCAGCTGCCCGTGATTATATCCTCAATACCATCATCAATAACTACTCACCAACCTCTACGGTGCTTATTTCAACCCACTTGATTTCAGATATTGAACCAATCTTGGATGAGATTATCTTCCTAAAAGATGGAAAAGTCGTCCGCCAAGGAAATGTTGATGATATTCGTTACGAGTCAGGTGAATCCATTGACCAGCTCTTCCGTCAAGAGTTCAAGGCTTAGTTAAAGGAGATTATTATGTTTTGGAATTTAGTTCGTTATGAATTTAAAAATGTCAATAAATGGTATCTGGCACTCTACGGTGCTGTGCTTGCGATTTCAGTTTTGATTGGAGCTTTTATTAGCAGCCTTAGCCAGAGTTACAATCCTAACAATGCTGCTTATTTCATCTTCTTTTTAGTACTAGTCTTTGGAGGACTCAGCGTCACTCTTTGGATTGCAACAATCTTTTTAATCATCCGAAGATTCAAGGGCAGTGTTTATGACCGCCAAGGGTACTTGACCCTGACCTTGCCTGTCTCTGAGCACCAAATCATCATCGCAAAACTTTTAGGTGGTCTTGTCTGGTCCATCTTAAGCTATATCGTCTTTATCTTGAGTATATTGATTATCTTCTTCTTAACACCAATAGAAAAAGACTTCACTGCCCTCTATAACTTCATTTCCCCTTACCTCAGCTACGGCTGGCTGTATGCGCTATCACTGTTTGTAGGTTCGATCGCATGGATTTTATCCATTTACCTCTCCATCTCTATCGGACAACTCTTTAATGAGTATCGAACAGCTATGGGGATTCTAGCCTATATTGTCATTGCCATCGTCATTGGTTATGTTTCTCTCTTTTTCCGAATTGAAAATGACTTTAACATGATGATTGGTACAGAAATTCTGCGCGATCTCTTTTTATCAGCTATCTACTATCTCGGAACCTACTACATCTTGAAAAACAAGGTTAACTTGCAATAAGTGAAAGGTCTAGCGACTCTGTATCGCTAGACCTTTTCTTTTAGATAGTTTGTACTCGTGATGTTAGTTAATTTCAAAATATCTTAAATTATAAGCTAATACGATTTGCTCTATCCTCAATTGCAATCCTGTTTTTCCTCTAGCTAGTGTTTGTTCCATATCGAAAAGCGTACAAAGTTCTGAAAAAACGTGTCTCAATAGTCCTTCTCATAGCCATTAGTTTCCAATGATTATGTTGCTTAGCTCCCGCCACCTTTTGACGTAAGGGAGTCCAAAGATGATAACCTTTTTGCTCCAAACTATTTCTAATCTCGTGACTAAGATAGCCCAAATCAGCCAAAATGTACGGGTGATGGCAGTTTTCCAATAAGTCATCAATTACTCTAATATCGTGAACAGATGCTGATGTCACAACGTAGTTTAGAATATAGCCCGATAGGGTGACCAGCATATGAACTTTGAACCCATAGAACCTTAGATTCTTGGAGGCATTGTAACCAATGTCTGCCAAGCCATCAAAAATACGTATTCTATTGTTACGAACAGGTTGACATAGTGGTAAGGGAAAACTGTCTATGATAACAATGGTATCAGGAGAGATTTGAGCATTCATTGCTTGTCTGATGAGTTGAACTAACCAAATCAGTTGTCGTACTCGCCGGTTAAAACGACTTCTTTCAAGAAGATGACCGCAAGGAAAGAGGTGGCAAATACGATAGAAATGACGTTGAGACTTAATTCCCAGTTCAGCTTGCAAGATAAGTAAGACTAATAGAGACTGGTCTGAAACCTTAGATAGGTTCACATTTCGACGATGTTTGAAGGATTCAGGACAATAATCACGATATAGCCGATAGCAAAGTTTTAATAATTGCTTGATATTCCATTGTAAGTGATGGGGTTTTGCGGTATACTGTAAATAGCTCATTTGGACGTCCTCTCTGTTTGTTCGGCCACTTACAGTATAGTCCTTTTGGGCTTTTTATGGTATTTTGAAATTAACTAGTACCACGGGTAATAATGTTTTTGTAGATATTCCTATGAGACTTATGGCACTTGGATTAGTTAGAGAAACAACTAATAAATCTTTAAACGAGTATATTGGAAACGGTATGTTTGCAGTAACCACAGCTACAATGGAGAGAGCAAAGTTAAATTCTAGAACTTTTGATATTACTGAATTTGGTAGAGTTTTAATAGATATTTTAAATTAGTGATTAGATTAAAACACCATATAAAGAAACACAACTGAGGACCGCAGACTACAGTGTGATAGGCGGTGTTTGAAAGTATTTCAGTATGTCTATCTGTTCAGCTTATAAATTTTCCCTGCCCCAGTCATTTAAGCCCATCATGAGTCTTAGAAGCTCTTGTCCTTTTGGGCTGAGTGAATACTGGGTGTGCAGCGGCCAAGTGTTAAAGTCTTCTTTGATGATGAGATTCTGTTTGATAAGATCATCTAAGGAGCGAGTTAACATTGTTTTTGTAATCCCCTTAACATCCCGTTTTAATTGATTAAAACGGGCGGGTTGTTTTTGGGAAATAATCCAGAAAATTTGTAGTTTCCACTTTCCTGATAGACTGTCCATGACCCTGGTCAAACCACAATTCCAGTTTTCTTTCGTCTGCATAAATTTCCTCTCAATGGTAGTCACAAAAAAGTGACTACTGTTTTTCTTTATTTGAATCTATTATAATAAAACTATCTTGAAAATACAAAAGGAGGAATAAATACTATGGAAAGTATTTTAAATTTTTTAGACGGACGCAGGTCTGTTAGGCAGTTTGATACCCAAGCAGACTTGGGAAAGGGTGTGATTACTGATATACTAAAACATGCCAGCTACGCCCCATCTGGGAATAATTTTCAACCTTGGCGGGTTGTGGTTGTCAGCAATAAAGAAAAGCAAACACATCTAGCTAAGTTTGCGGCGGGACAGCTGCAAGTCAAGGAAGCTTCTGCGGTTCTTTTGCTATTTGGTGACAAGACGGCCTATGATTTGGATTGGTGGCA
The DNA here is from genome assembly GCA_915063165.1 of uncultured Streptococcus sp. GTDB lineage: Bacteria > Bacillota > Bacilli > Lactobacillales > Streptococcaceae > Streptococcus. Next base: position 1,455 of record CAJZDE010000053.1, on the reverse strand, counting down.
ACATTTCCATCTGGAAAAAGGAGCAGCTACTAAAGAGGCAATTCCTGAGCGAATCAGGCGAATGGAAGCATATTTTAGTCTGCATCCAGAAGATAAGGGAATGGAAGGACTTCGACTGGATGTTGGTCTATTTGCCATGAATCTCATGCATGTCATACGGGCTTATGGCTATGACAGTGTCCCTATGCGGGGAGCTGATTTCACAGCGATAAAGACCTATCTAGAGGTTCCAGAGGATTGGGAGCCGATTTTAATGTTACCGATAGGAAAAGCCTTGAAGGCCGGTCATCCACATGCTAGGCGCTCTGTCGAAGAATTTGTCAGGTTTATTGACTAAATGTCCATATAGAAAACGAGGGACGCATTTCCCTCGTTTTGTGGTAGAGTAGTAGAAAAACAAGATTGGAACGAAGATGAGAATCGCAGACTACAGTGTGACGCGTGCTATTTTGGAGCGTCACGGCTTTACTTTTAAGAAATCTTTCGGTCACAACTTTTTCACTGATACTAATATTTTACAGAAGATTGTGGACACGGTTGAGATTGACCAAAATGTCAATGTCATTGAGATTGGGCCTGGATCGGGGCACTAACAGAATTTCTGACGGAAATGCTGCTGAGGTCATAGCCTTTGAGGTTGACGACCGGCTAGTGCCGATTTTGGCGGATACGCTGCGTGATTTTGACAATGTAACCGTGATTAATGAAGATATCCTCCAGTCGGATTTGCAGACATGTATTAAAAATTTCAAAAATCCTGACCTTCCCATCAAGGTGGTGCCCAATCTGCCCTACTACATCATGACACCCATTCTCATGCACTTGATTGAGAGCAAGATTCCTTTTGCTGAATTTGTGGTCATGATGCAAAAGGAAATAGCCGACCGCATTTTGGCTGAGCCCAATACCAAAGCCTACGGTTTTCTTGTCCATCACGGTGCAGTATATATGAGTACAAAGCTGGCTTTTATCGTCCCACGGATGGTCTTTGTACCTGCGCCCAATGTTGATTCGGCAATTTTAAAAATGATCCGTCATGAGCAACTGCTAGTTCAAGTGCAGGATGACGATTTCTTCTTACGTATCTCTAAGTTAGCCTTTATTCATCGCCGCAAAACGCTTTGGAACAACTTAACCAGCCACTTTGGCAAGTCGGAAGGGGTCAAAGTCAAGTTAGAAAAGGCTTTGGAGGCCGCTAACATCAAACCCTCCATCCGTGGAGAAGCCCTAACTACCGCTGATTTTGCCCCAATTAGCAGACGCTTTAAAAGAAGAGGGGCTGTCAAATGAAAAAACATGAAGCCATCAACACTCTAGCTATCTTTTGCGGGCCCAGAGATCTTGACCAGTTAACCCAACAAGCCCTAAAGAAAAAAATCGGCTAGTCTCAAGTTGATGTCTGTGTCTTCTTCGGCGGGTCCATTCTGGCTGGGGCAGGGAAATTTACAAGAGCCA
>CAJZDE010000052.1:0-7968 GCA_915063165.1 uncultured Streptococcus sp. | reverse complement strand
TAATCTTGTTTCAAGTCGAAAAATTGCTTTTGCTGGCCTGATTTTCTCGGTAAGAAACCGTAAAAGATATGTGGTTGTGGTGCTAGGCCACTGGCAATTAAGGCAGAGATCCCTGCACTAGCACCTGGAACTGTGACAACAGCAATATCTTCTTCGATGGCTGCCTTGACCAAATCATGCCCAGGGTCTGAGATACTGGGCAGACCCGCATCGGAGACCTGAGCAATACTTTGCCCTGCTTTCAGGAAACCAATCAAATCAGGAATTTTTTCCTTGGCATTGTGCTCATGAAAACTGATCTGCTTTGTCGAAATATCAAAATGCTTGAGCAAGAGACCAGTATTGCGCGTGTCCTCAGCAGCAATACAGTCCACTTCTTTCAAGGTCTGGATGGCACGAAAGGTCATATCATCCAGATTGCCAATCGGCGTTGCTACAAGGTAAAGCTTGCCATAGGAAGACTGCCCCTTAAAACTTTTTTGAATCTGCATGCCTACTCCCTGTACAACAACTCGTCACAGAACATACATTCCTCGTCCTGCTCTCGGCGTTGTCCATAAAAATCATTACAAACGTGAAACCCGTCTTTATAGATTCGGCGGACGCTTTCACGAACATGCTTAGCCTTGACGGGAGTATCTGCTTCCACCTCGCCCAAGCGTTCGCGCAACTTACTATTTTCCAAGCGAAGAGCTGTATTTTCCTCTACCAAGCTCTTGAGATTTTTCTTGATGGCTTCCACATCGGCCAAAGTCACCAATAACTGTTGGGAAAAATCGTCCAGCGCATCAAATAATTCTTTCTTGTCCATAAACCAGCCCTTTCCTTTCTTTATTCCTCATTTTGAGTTTATATTTCTTTCAAGACCAGATATTCCATGGCATTTTGAAAGCTGACATTAGCCTGCCACATTTTTCTAGCTTCTAGTAAATCTTGTAAAATCTGTCGAATCCTTACTTGCAAGAGGTCCTGTCCACAGAGAACTTCGAGGATTCGCAAGACCTGGTCTTGTTTCTCCTTGTCATCTGCCAAGCTAGCTAATTTGGCTACCTGTAAATAACTCTCTTTTTTCTTGGCTACTAACCAAGTCAGCAGTCGTTCGCTCTCATCCACCAAGGTCCAAAAACTGGCCTGATTAGCCAACTTTTCAGCTTCAGCTCTCGATTGACTAAACTGGGCTAAGAGAGTTGCTTTTTTCCTGACTAGACCTGTTTGTTCTAATTGATGGATGAGCTTTTCTTCTTGCTTTTTAAAGTGAAAAATCTGGGTCCGACTACGGATTGTCGGCAAGATTTTTTCCTCATCACTAGTTAAGAAGAAAATGTAAACCTCACTCTGGGGTTCTTCGATGACCTTGAGCAGAGAATTAGCCGCGCTAGGATGCATTTTCTCAGCTTGCTCGATAATAAAAACCTGTTGCTGACTTTCAATCCCTGCTTGGGAAAACTGACTCACTAATTCTCGAATCCGTTCTGTCTTGATGACCTGATTGACTGGCTTAATCAAGGTGACATCGGGAAACTCTTCCTGTTCAATCAGCTTGCAGTTTCGGCAGTTCTCACACGGCAAAACGCCTACTTTATCCGTACAGAAGAGACTTTTAGCCAAAAATTGCGCCATTTCCAAACTTCCAAAGAAACCTGAAAAGAGATAGGCGTGATTGAGCTGGTCTTGTTCTAGGATACGGACAAAACGGTCAAACTGGTCTGGCTGCCAAGCCTTTAGTTGATCTTGTTTCATTTAGCCAAGCCCATTCTGTCAAACAAGACAGCCTTGGTTGTTTCCACAACTTGCTCCAAAGGAAGACTGGCATCAATCTTGACAATGCGATTTCCTTCTTTTTCCAGAAGAGAAAGGTAACCTTGACGGACTTTTTTGTGCAAGTCTAAGCCTTCCAAGTCCAAACGATTGACCTCGCGATCACTATTGGCAACAATGCGAGCCAGCCCTTCTTCCACCTCAATGTCAAAATAAAGTGTCAAATCAGGTTTGAGACCATCGGTCGCAAAGTGATTGAGCCAATCAATGGCATCAATATCCAAGCCACGACCAAATCCCTGATAAGCAACAGAACTATCGATGAAGCGGTCCATAATGACCAACTTACCAGCTTCAAGTGCTGGAAGAACTTTTTCCACTAAGTGCTGTCTACGACTGGCAATATAGAGAAGGAGTTCCGTTTTAGGATCCATCTGCGTATGACTTGGATCTAGAATCACTTCCCGAATCTTCTCCCCAATCAAGACTCCACCTGGCTCACGGGTCGTCAGTACCTCTACTCCTTTTTCCTCTAAAATTGGGAGTAGAGCCTCTAAAACACTGGTCTTTCCTGCTCCCTCTGGTCCCTCAAGAGAGACTAAAAATCCTTTTGACATGTCTAACTCATTTCTTTTTTTCTACCTTCTATTCTATCAAAAAAATAGGTTTTTGTGACAATCTTTTTGCGTCTTCTGATTTCAAAAGAACATAAAAGAGGCTGGGAGTCATCCAACCTCTTATTTACCTAGTTCTTGTGTTCGTTTATAGGCTTGATGAACTGCGTCCATGACGGTGCCTCTAAATGCATGTTCTTCCAGACTTGCTACACCGGCGATAGTCGAACCTCCTGGGCTGCAAACTTGGTCTTTCAAAACTCCAGGATGTTGCTGACTTTCAAGAACCATTTGCCCAGCACCGACTACTGTTTGGGCTGCCATTTTCAAGGCCGTTTCTCGGGGCAATCCAGTCTGAACACCTGCATCTGCCAAAGCCTCGATAAAGAGGTAAACAAAGGCAGGCCCACAACCAGCAAGCCCTGTCGCAGCATCGATTAAGCCATCTCCCAGCTCAACCAAAAGACCAGCCTTGGCCAATAATTGACAAAAGAGTTCCCTGTCCTCAGCACGACAGTTTGCTGACAGGGCATAACTAATCACTCCTTGGCCGATAGCTACTGGAGTATTGGGCATGATGCGAATGATTCGGTGGTGACTTGGCAGAAGACTCGCTAGTTTTTCCAAAGTCAATCCAGCCGCCATGGAAATCAAAAGACTCTCTCTCTTTTCAAGGATGGCCTGATATTGAGCAAGCAGTTCAGAAAACTGAGCAGGCTTAACTCCTAGAAAAATCACATCTGCTTTTGCAAAAATTTCTTCATTGCTGGAAGCCTGACCACCGAAATTTGTGATGAAAGCATCTACTTTCGCTTGACTACGATTGGCAAGGAGAATCTGAGCACCCGTTTTGGCCTGCAAGACAGCTTTCGCCAAGCTAGCACCCATATTCCCCAAACCGATAAATCCAATCTTCATCTCTTACTCCCTTATCTGTCCGTCACCAGTAACCACATACTTGTAGCTGGTCAACTCTTTCAAGCCCATAGGGCCACGCGCGTGCAGTTTTTGAGTAGAAATCCCCATCTCACATCCAAGTCCAAATTGGCCACCATCAGTGAAACGAGTCGAGGCATTGACATACACCGCTGCTGAGTCCACTTGATCTGTAAAGTAAGCTGCAGCTTCAGCATTTTCCGTCACAATGGCATCCGAATGATGGGTACTGTGAGCTTCAATATGCGCAACCGCTTCTTCTAAACTACTCACAACCTTAACCGCTAGGATATAGTCTAAAAACTCGGTATTAAAGTCTTGAGCCTCAGCTGCTCGACCTGAAACAAACTGACTTGCTTTGCTATCCAGACGGAATTGAATTGGTTCCAGTCCAGCTTCTTTCCAACTTGTAACCAGCACTTTCTCCAAGCGAGGAAGGAAATCTGCTGCCTTGTCTTCATGAACCAGCAAAACTTCCATAGCATTGCAGACAGAAGGACGGCTGGTTTTAGCATTGTTGATGATAGACAGAGCCTTGTCTTCATCTGCATCCTTATCCACATAGACATGGACAATCCCAGTTCCTGTCTCAATAACAGGAACGATAGCATTTTCAACAACAGCATTGATCAAGCCAGCGCCTCCACGAGGAATAAGAAGGTCTAGATAACCCTTAGCCTTCATCATAGCATAGCTACTTTCACGACTGGTATCTTCCACCAGTTGAATCACCTCTGGATGAATGGTCGTCGTCTCCAAGCCCTTCTTCAAGGCTGTGACAATAGCATGAGCAGTTTGGTAGGCGTCCTTACCACTACGAAGAACGACCGCATTGCCACTCTTGACAGCCAAAGCAGCCGCATCAGACGTCACATTTGGACGACTTTCGTAGATAATCCCAATAACCCCCATGGCCACACGCTTCTTAGTAATAACCAAGCCATTTTCAAGCTGATTGGTTTCTAAAACTTCACCAATAGGATCTGGTAAAGCAACCACTTCACGAATTCCTCTTGCCATCGCTTCTATACGTCCCTCATCCAAATAAAGACGGTCTAGCATAACATCTGAGATTTTCCCCTTGGCCGCTGCCATATCGAGGGCATTGGCCTCTAAAATCTCCTCAGTAGCTGCCAATAACTGATCAGCCATGGCTAACAAGGCTTGGTTTTTCACTACTTCACTAGCAGTATTGATTGATTTCTTAACAGCCTGTACCTGTTCGAATTGTTCTTGTGTACTTACCATCGTTCACCTCTAAAATTCTGTAAAGAGCAGCTGGATTTCAGGAGTGATGGAAATCCAGTCATCACGGTGAATCAAGACTCCCTTAGCTTTTTGAGAACGGAGCATATCTTCTAGGGCTGAGACACCAAATTGGACACGTCCCTTTCCAAGAGATTGACCTGTTTCTTTATCTGCTACTGTGACAATATCGTGGTAAGAGAAGTTTCCTTCCACTTCTACCACGCCTGATAAAAGGAGACTTTTCCCGTTTTTTGAAAGTGCCTCTGCAGCTCCACCATCTACCCAAATCGTTCCCTGACTTTGAGCATAGAAGGCCAGCCATTGTTTCTGGGTACGAAGTCCCTTCTCTTGTGCAACAAAGAAGGATCCATCCCTAGTTTCTTCAGCTGCCTCAATCAGGGCATCTGATTTCAAGGACGAGCAGATATAGACTGGCACCCCTGACTCCGTTGCAATCGTAGCCGCCTTGATTTTAGTCAACATCCCACCTGTACCATTAGACGAACCTGCTCCACCAGCCATATCAATAATCTCACGATTGATAGTCTCGATTTTCTCCAAACGTTTGGCTGTTGGATCTGAGTTGGGATTTCCAGTATAGAGACCGTCCACATCGGTCAAGAGAACTAAAAGGTCTGCTTGAACCATCGCCGCTACCTGGGCACTCAGAGTGTCATTGTCCCCGACCTTGAGCTCATCAATAACGACACTGTCATTCTCGTTGATGATGGGGATTGCACCACGATGAAGCAATACAGACAAGGCCTGGTGGGCATTCTTATAGCGACGTTTATCTACAAAATCATCCTGTGTCAGCAAAATTTGCGCTGAAACGATCTGGCTCATGAGGAGGTTGGTTGTGTATTCTTCCAACAAAAGTCCCTGACCAACTGCAGCCGAAGCTTGTTTATCTGCAATCTTAGTAGGACGCTTTTTAAAACCCAAAGCTCCAAATCCAGCGGCAACTGCCCCAGATGACACTAAAATCAACTCATGTCCAGCCTCATGCAGCATAGCCAATTGCTGGGTAATTGCCTTTACTTTACTTCTTGATAAACTCCCGTCTTCATTTGTTAAGGAGGAGGTCCCCACCTTAAAGACGATTCGTTTGTGCTTCATATTCTCACTCCGATTCTTCATATTTATCCATTATAACATGAATACTTTAAAATAGAAAAGACTTGAAATGAAAAAGGTTGAGACAAGGCATCTCAACTCTTTTATCTATTCTCATTTTTTCGCAATCTTTCCAGCGTTTCTTTAAAAATCTCTGGAATATCTGCTGTGAACTCCAAGGTTTCACCTGTTCTCGGATGGGTAAAACCTAGAGTCTTGGCATGGAGAAACTGTCCATGTCCTTTCAGGGTTTTACGAGGGCCATAGACCTCATCCCCAGCGACTGGATGGCCAATATAAGCCATATGAACACGGATTTGGTGAGTACGCCCTGTTTCCAGTTGCAACTCTAGCAAACTATAATCTCCAAAGCGTTCCAAGACTTGAAAACGAGTCACTGCTGGCTTCCCTTTAGCAGTCACTGCCTGTTTCTTACGATCTTTTTCACTACGACCAATCGGAGCTTCAATCACACCACGATCATTTGGCAGATTGCCATGAACAATCGCCCAGTATTTACGTAGAGACTTCTTATCCTTGAGTTCTTGGGCAAGTGCCAAGTGGGCCTCATCATTTTTTGCAATCATAAGCAGACCAGACGTGTCCTTGTCAATGCGGTGAACGATTCCTGGACGGAGAACCCCATTGATTCCTGACAAGTCTTTTATATGGTACATGAGGGCATTGACCAAGGTTCCACTGGTATGACCGGCACTGGGATGAACCACCATACCCTGCGGTTTGTTGACAACGGCGACGTCCTCATCTTGGTAGATAATTTCGAGCGGAATATCCTCAGCCACATACTCTAAAACCTCTGGTTCTGGCACATGGTAGGTGACGATATCACCCTCTTGGACAGTGTATTTTGCTTTCTTGACTTGACCATTAACCAAAACTTGTCCAGCCTTGATTTGTTCATTAGCGAGACTGCGTGACAATTCTGTCAGGTCCGACAGGGCCTTGTCTAAACGTTGCCCACCAGTTTCAATTTTTATTTCCATTTACTTCCTCTTTAAGCATTGCAATCAATAAAACAATGACACCAACTGTCAAATAGCTGTCAGCCACATTGAAAATCGCAAAGTTGATAAAGTCTAGGTGAAACATATCCACCACAAAACCTTGACTCATTCTGTCGATAAAGTTGCCCAGACCTCCCGCGATAATTAGAGTCAGTCCAAAAACCATCCAGAGAGAATCCTCCATGTGTTTATGTAGATACCAAATGGCACCTGCCATAACGACCAGTGTAATGACAGCAAATAACCACTGCTGATCTTGTAACATAGAGAAGGCTGCTCCTCTATTCTGCAGGTAGGTCAAGCTAACGAGATTGGGTATCCAAGACCGAACCTCTCCCAAAGGTATCTGTTGGACGACATAGGCTTTAACCCACTGATCCAGTGCAATTAAGAGCAGTACAATCACTGCCACTATTCCTCTTTTTTTCATGATTTCCTCTTCTGATCAAAATATTCTTGCATAACCTCAACGAAAAGAGTCCCAGCTTGACTAAGCTCCACTTCTTCCCGTTTGACATAGACCATGCGATTATCTAGATTATCCTTGAGACGAATGACTGTGATGCCATTGACACTGTCACTATCCAAAAATCCAGAACCTGTCGCATAGGCGTCCGTACGCTCTAAAATACCATTCAAAGTAGCACGGTCCGTCACATTGAACATTTGGGAGCTAGCACTGGTGTCGACAAAGTTCTCTGAATAGTAAAGGTACTCATCCTTTTCCTGAGTAAAACGAACCGTTGGCAGATCCGCTAAATCCTCCATGACCAATTCCTCTTTCTGTGCTAAAGGATGCCCTTCACGGAGATAAATGTGAGTCTGGAAAGGAATTAGTTCAATAACTTCTAAACCAAGCTTTTCAACCCGTTGCATGATGCCCTTTTGATTTTGATTGTTGAGGTAGATAATCCCAATCTCACTGTGCCCCTGAGCTACTTCATCAAGGATTTGAACTGTAGTAGACTCAAAAATACGGAAGTTCTTGTAGTCAGGATAGCGCTCTGAAAAAGCCGTAATAGTTGGTGGCAAGAAATCATAGTGCTGGCTAGCAATGGAGAATTCATCTTTTTCTTCCTCAGAATTGGCATACTGATTTTGAAAAACATCAAATCCTTTGACCAATTCCTGCGCTTTCTCGTAAAATTCCATGCCACGACGGGTCAAGAAAGTTCCCGAACTCGTCCGACGGAAAATCTTAAAGCCCAGCTCTTTTTCCAAATCACGAACAGAGATAGACAGACTAGGCTGGCTGACATACATTTTTTCCG
>CAJZDE010000051.1:0-8008 GCA_915063165.1 uncultured Streptococcus sp. | reverse complement strand
TTCCAGTCCATTCGATGATTCCATCTGATTCCATTCAATGAATCCATTCGATTCCCGTTAAGATCAAACTATATCGAAGTTTGTTTCGTAATATCTCTTTGATAGCAAGATACATGCTTATCTCCTTTAACATTTCCCAGAGGTAGCAAAAAGCCACCCAGACCAATAGACAGAATCTCTGTCTTATCATCCATTCAAAACAACTCCTATCAATACTCTTCAAAAGTATCCAGGTAGCAACTCAACAAATCATCTTAGGAAAAAGCCTCAGCTTGCTATCAATTTATATAAGTTATCCTTTCCTTTCTCAGTATATTTATAATAGAGAAGGTTAGGTCATCTGTTTCAAGTGTAACATCCATGCTATCACTTTCCCTAGTAGGTGTCAAGAAGAGTGACTTAGATAATGATAAGAGACTTTAGTTATTTTGTAACAATTCTGTAATAATTCTCTGCATAAAAAATGATAAAATAGTTATGTACTGTTAAGGAGAGAATCATGTCCGCAAGAAAACTAGAAGCTTATGAGTTTGAACAAGCTCCCGAATCGAATCAAACTCCGCTTTATCAAGATTATACACCAGAAGCCCCAGTCGGCCCTAACCTAAAAGAGATTTTATTTTTTGTAAATATCGCTTGTTTCTGTATTTTTATGGTGCTTTTTAGCTTTATCTTTTTGGCCTTAAAATTTAATACAGCTTTATCATTTATCGCTGCTATGGCAACAAGCTTCGTACTTTTACAACTTCAAAGAAAGATAATGAAACGAAAACTTTCAAAATAAAGGTTGGTACTACTACCAACCTCTTTTCTAGTTATCTAAAAAGACAGTTCTATAACTGTCTTTTTTTATTTATTCTTACGTTTTGAAGGAGATTGGATGGCAATCTTAACTTCAAAAATTGTTCCTCTAGGTTTGTTATCTTTGACGGTAATCGTTCCTCGCAAAGCATCAACAATCTGCTTGGCCAAAGATAGTCCAAGACCAAAGCCACCTTTCTGACGGGTTCTCGCCTTGTCCACACGGTAAAAGCGGTCAAAGATTTTCTTCTTATCAGGAGCTGAAATTCCAATTCCGTTATCCGTTACTGTAAGATAGAGGTGACGATCTGTAGCATGAACTACAAACTCAATCTTGCCATCTTCTTCGGTATACTTGATGGCATTATCAAACAAGATAGTCATGAGTTGTTTTAAGAGCAACTGATCGGTCATGAAGGGACGATAAATTCGATTTTCATAGTTGAAAACACGATCATTTTCATAAGCAATCAACTCATAGTTGGCAAAGGTTGTTTTAAAGAATTGTGGAGAAACTTCTGCTATTTCTGGTTTGATTCCATCATCTCGACGTGCAAGGTTGAGAAGATTGGTCGTAAGGAAACGCATGTTGCGAACTTCTTCAAGACTGGAGGCAATACTTTCGCTGGATTCCATAATCGTTGCCTCTGGTTTTCGAAAGAGATTCTCTAAGCGATTTTGTAAAACGGCCAAAGGCGTTCTCAGTTCGTGACTCGCATTTTCAACAAAGGACTTCTGCTTTTGCATGCTTTCCAATAGGGGTTTGACACTGACACGTGCCAGGTAAACACTGGCAATTAAAGACAGGAGCCAGAAACTAGCCATCACTACAACAATTAAATGCTCGTGGTTTTGGCTAATTTGCTCAAGCTGGCTAGTATTGATTAAAACCGCCGCATATTTGACATTACTTGATACGGTGGAAGAGTTGGTTTCCATCAAGACCATTCGATAGGTTTCTTCCTGACCATAGCTGTTGACGACTTGGATTTGGCGAATATGATTCAACTCTTTCTTGTCCAGCTTGATCTTGTCCAAGCCTAAAAAGCGATTACCCAGTAAGAGTTGGTTAAAATCCTTGTCAAAAAGCAAAACTTCTGTATTGGAGCTAACATTGGGCTTGATTTCAGCCTTGTTGGCATCCGCAGTTGCTGGTTGGATATCCTTGACCTCTTCAGTTGCCCGATTCAGGGCTAACTGGATGACAGCTTGAGGACTACTACTAAGGGCTTGTAGTTTTTCATCTACAGAAGTGTAGAGACTCGAGTGCATGACCTGAAGGATAATCAAGGTCATAGCAGAGAAGATTAGGGTGAACACTCCAAAGTTTCGAATGAAATAGCTGAAATCATCCGCATACCATGTTTTTTTTAGTTTATTGAACATCTTTTAAAATATACCCGACACTACGCAAGGTTTGAAGATTTTCAGCAAAGGCTGTTCCCTTCAATTTCTTACGAACTTTTGAGACATAGACTTCTACAACGGAAATCGTCGTATCGCTATCAAATCCCCATAGACGGTCAAAAATTTGCGTCTTGGGAAGAATAACATTTTGATTTTGAAGGAAGTAAACCAATAACTCAAACTCTTTTCCGAGTAGTTCCACAGGAGTATCTTCCACCTTCACTTCATTCGTTGAAAGGTTGACGACAACATCCCCATAGGTCAAGGTATTTTCGTTAAACTTGCCTGAACGTTTGAGAAGAGCTTGAATGCGCATTTTAAGTTCTTCTAAGTAGAAAGGTTTGGTGAGGTAGTCATCTGCCCCTAACTCAAAACCATGTCCCTTATCATCCAAACTTTCCTTAGCGGTCATGATAAGGACTGGTGTCGTAATTCCTTTTTCACGCAATTCTTTCAAAACTTGGAAGCCATTTTTTTCAGGCAACATGAGGTCAAGCAGAATCAAGTCATAAACGCCACTTTCTGCTTCGTAGAGACCTTCCTCTCCATCAAAAACCTGCATGACATCTGCGAAATCATCCAAAAAGTCAAATACTGAGTTTGACAGGCCCAGGTCATCTTCTACTAATAAGATTTTTATCATCAGAAACTCCTCCTTGTTATGATTATTATACCAAAATTGCCTTAAAAAAAACTCAACTCTCTCTTCTTTTCAGATAGAAAGGTGAGTTTTTGTTTACATTTTGAACGAATTAAGCTTTGGCATATTGGGCTACAACAGTTTCGACTGCTGCTTTCTCACGCTTAATCAAGTCAACACGCGCTGCAATTTCCTTGATTCCCATACCGATATTACGGCTAAGAGCGAGGTCAGAGAGTTGGGGTTCAAAGAATTCCTTGTATTCTGCCAAGCGTTGCTCTGTCTTAAACAAATGAGCAGGAAGGATAACAAAGCTATCAAAGCTCATATCTCCACCAAGAGCCGCCTTGATCCAATCCCAGTTTTCACGCGCCCATACCCAAACAGTTTCTTGAGTTGTTTGATGAGCAAGGAACTGGTAATACCAAGCAGACAAGTCTTGTGGTTTCACGACAAATTTGTCCTTCCATGAACGAATCAAGGTTTGGATATTTTCTGCATCTGTGCTGTAGGCAAGAGCCGCTGACAGCTGACGTTTGAAGACAGCATCCGTCGCATGAGTGTAGAGGTCCAGATAAGTTGCAAGCAAGTCCTTGGTCTCATGGTGTTTCATCTCATTGATAAGAACTTGAGCACGAATGGCTGCTGGAAGGCCTACAAGGTTCTCCTTATGAGCTGCAAAGATTTGGCTAGCAACTTGACTAGCTTCTACATCATTGGAGCGAATCATCATAGAAACAGCCAACTGACGAACCAATTCGTCTTCATCTGATTCACCATCTTTGGCTTCAAAACCAAGACGGGCATAGTTGTGACGAGCCAATTTAGCAACCAGACGGTTAAAGGCTTTCTCAGTTTCTGTTCCTTCATCAATAAAGCGCTCAAGGGCAGAAATCACTTGAGAAACAGCTGAAACAACAAGGTAAGACTCTTCCTTAGCAAGTTTATCAAGGACTGGGAGCAAGTCCGCATAAAAAATGTGACCCGCTTCAGCAAGCAGACGACGTTCTTGAACGATTTGCAGTTTGCTTGTATTATCAAGTGTCTCTAGCTCAGCAAGAACAGCCTCTAACAAGTCTCCTTGATAGTCTGTAATGTAGTGAGCAGTATTTTCAGTATTGAGACGAAGGGCTGTTTTATTTTCAGCAAGAAGAGCGGCATAGCCAGGGATTTCGATACTTTCAGTTTCAAGTGTGTCTGGCAAACCTTTCCAGTTGCTGTTGAGTGGCACTACCCAGAGGCGGTTCTTGTCTTCGTGCTCACCGATAAAGAATTGTTTTTGTGAAATCTTTAAGACATCATTTTCAACTTTGACAGTGAGAACTGGATAACCAGGTTGCTCCAACCAAGAATCCATGAAGGCTGCAACATCACGACCTGATGCTTGACCAAGGGCATTCCATAGGTCACGACCAATGGTATTTCCATATTGGTGTTTTTCAAAGTAGGCATGCAAACCTTTAGCAAAATCAGCATCGCCGAGCCAACGTCGAAGCATGTGCATGAGACGACTTCCTTTGGCATAGACGATAGCGCCATCAAAGAGCGTATTGATTTCATCTGGGTGTTTGACTTCAACGTGAACAGACTGAACGCCATCAGTTGCGTCACGTTCAAGAGCAAGTGGTACTCCACCTGTTTGGAAATCTTCAAAGATATTCCAACTTGGTTCGATGGCATCCACACAGACATATTCCATCATATTAGCGAAGCTTTCATTGAGCCAAAGGTCATCCCACCATTTCATAGTCACGAGATTCCCAAACCATTGGTGAGCCAACTCATGTGCTACAACTAGGGCAACTTGTTGACGGCTAGCAAAGGTTGAGTTCTCATCCACAACCAAGTAAACTTCACGGTAGGTTACCAGACCCCAGTTTTCCATAGCACCTGCTGAGAAGTCAGGGAGGGCGATATGAAGAGATTGAGGGATTGGGTATTTAACTCCGTAGTAATCTTCGTAAAACTCGATTGAGCGAACGGCAATATCTAGTGAGAAATCAAGGTTAGATAGTGGGTGGGCTTTGGTTGAGTAGACACCTACGAGGGTACCGTTTTTAGTTTTCGCTGTTACCCCTTGCAAATCACCTGCTACAAAGGCCAACAAGTAAGATGACATACGAGGTGTTGTCTCAAACTTCCAGATGCCTGTTTTCTTGCGGTTTTCAATATCAATCTCAGGCATGTTTGACAGTGCTACTTCACCTTCTACTTGGTCAAAACGAATAGCGAGGTCAAAAGTTGCTTTTGCTTCAGGCTCGTCCACACATGGGAAGGCTTCGCGCGCAAAATGGCTTTCAAACTGGGTAGACAAGACTTCCTTCTTGACACCATCCACAGTGTAGTAAGAAGGGTAAATCCCTGTCATATTATCCGTGATTTTTCCTGAAAAAGCGATGACTAATTCAACTTGACCTGGCTCAGCCAGTTCGATATGAAAGGCTTCATTTTCATAATCAACTGTAAATGGACGAGCTTGACCCGCGACTTCTACAGAAGTGATTTCCAAGTCTTTTTGGTGAAGGGAAATACGGTCACTCTGTGCTTGACCAGTAATGGTCACCTTCCCAGAAAACGTCTTGGTCTCACGACTCAAGTCTAAAAATAAATCATAATGTTCAGGAACAAATTGGGTAATAAAATGTTCAACTGCTTGCATAGTTTTCTCCTATTCTAAGTTTAAGAGCTGTGCTCTTCTTCAAACAAACTTATTATATCATTTTTTGCTTAAGAAAAAAGGATTGGACGGTGATTTCCAAAACTTTCTTCCTTATAGCAGTCTACAGTGGGTAGATCTTGCGAAATTCTTCTAAAACAACCTTGCTGTCAGATGTAAAAGTCAGTCCTGCTTCTCTCAGCCACTCGGCGAAACAATCCTCATGAACCTGACGCCAATAGGCTAGGGATTTGTCTCCTTCCCCTTCCTTAAAGGCATGTTGAGTAGAAACTTGATTGAAGGGCTGGACAGAAACCTTTGTAATTTCGACAATACAGACAGCCTGATTTTGACTGTCTAAAATGACATCAAAAGTTCCTTCTCGCGGAAGGGGTTCGTCATCAACTGCATACAGATCATAGGCTGATGCGGTTGCCGTCTTTTCACCTTTTAAAACCAAATCTGCCAAGAGATCGGCTTCTACTCCAAAAGCCCAGGCATCCATCTCATCTCCGATAGAGGGGTTAATTTGCTTATACGCATTCCACATTTCTTGCGGTGTCATGGGTTGCTCCTTTGTAATTTTTTACTTACTTCTTTTATACGTTTGAGGTGGTCTGGAAGGTCAATCTCTAAATCAAAAATCTCTGGAATAGAACTGTAGTGGATAATACACTTGATACCCATCTGATTCATTTTTTGTATGAAAGAAGCATTCAGATAGCCTGCTACAGCAAAGTCAATCTTTTTCATCCTTGCTTTATCCTGCATGTCTCTTAGCATATCTAACATTATTGGACTTTCCATATCATGCCATTGACTGTTTCTCACAGTCGCAAAAACAAAAGAAGTCAAATCATTCATTCCAACTACAATCTTTGAAATACCAGTTTCTAGTATCCTGTCTAAGTCAAAATAAGCTGACGGTAATTCAATCATTGTGCCGACTTTCCCAGTAAAACCATGCTGGCGTAACACTCTAATAACTTGCTTTAACTGCTCAGCATCATTGACAAAAGGAAAAATAACAGACAGATTGGGATTGGTTTGATAAACTTCTGTAACGACATGTGCTTCAGCCTGAAATTCATCAGGAGACGCCAGCAAGCGCCTAGTTCCTCTATAACCAAACAAGGGATGATTTTCATCAAAATGCTCTTTAGTCCCCTCTAAACAATTAGCTTCTGTATTTGTTAACTCTGAAAAACGATACCAAACTTCCTCATCAGAGTACAAGGAACTGATATTTGATAGATAATCTTTCACAAATTGCTGACAACTTGATAAGAGAATATTTTGATTGAGCTCTCTCAGTAAGTATTCTCCACGAATTATGCCAACATGATGCAATAGTTGTGGGTAAACTTTTGCAACAATTTGTTCGCCACTAAGGGCAAGTTGGTTTCTCATTATTCACCTTCCAATTCATGTAGGAAGTCTTGTCCAGTTCCGAAAATCCTAATAATTCAGACTTAACCTTCAAGACTAATGGCGATGCATTTTCTTCTGTGATTTTTTGAATATCCATCCAAACATATCCAAGTGAATCATTCGCACCATCAGACACAGCTTCCGAAATCGTAACTTGAGCTTCCTTCTTGTTTATCTCAATATCATAAAATGCCATGATATGGTGAACAGTAAAATTTGTTAACTCTTCCCTGACGAAAACATCGTAGATTCGAGGATTGGAGTAACTTCTAACAGTAAATCCTGTCTCTTCCATAACTTCTCTAATCAGCGTTTCCGTCAGTCCTTCTCCAAATTGCTGACTACCACCAGGTAGATCATAACGATGTTGATAAGGGCCTCTCGTTTTTTCAATGCAGAGTAACTTCCCGTTTTCAAAGCAAACAGCATAGACTCCAAAGTGTTTTTTGATTTCCATCAGATCCTCCTACTTCAAAGTCCAGCCACCATCAATCGTCAGGATTTGTCCTTGCATGGCGCTCGCCTTTCCACTTGCTAAGAAAAGACTAAGCTCTGCTATTTCCTCTGGCTTAATCCAGCGTTTGATGGGTGTTTCACTAGCCACCCAGTCCGCTAAGCCACCGGGTTCAAAGTCGGCAGCAGTCATGCTCGTCTTGACAGCACCTGGAGCAATCCCAAAGACCTGTATTCCAGCTTCCGCATAGTCTAGAGCCAACTGCTTGGTAAATCCAGCCAAGGCATGCTTAGAGGAAGTATAGGCGTGTCCACCACCTCCTGCTAGGTTTGAAGCAATAGAACACATATTGATAATGATTCCCTTTTTACTTTCCAGCATTTGCGTCAAATAATGTCGTGTCATCTCAACAGGAGTCACATAGTTGATTTCAAAAATCTCTTGAATTTCCTGTGCTGATTGTTCCAAAAGCGGTTTATAATCATCCAAGACTCCAGCAGTATTGCACAGAATATCCACCTGAGAACACCAATCAAAAATAGGGTCTAAGCCCAAGGTCAAATCTCTCTGTAAAAAGTAGAAATCACCCTCTAAGAGTGGATTTTCACCTTGGTCAACT
>CAJZDE010000050.1:0-8008 GCA_915063165.1 uncultured Streptococcus sp. | reverse complement strand
GCCGTATGGTTGCTGCTATGGCTGATTTGGGATTTTCAGGAACCATGAAGGCTATCTGGAATGACCTCTTTACCAATCGTAGTTTTGCCCAGTGGCTTTACCTACTGGTTTTAGGAAGTTTTCCAATCTGGCTTGAGTTGATTTATGAACACCGCATTGTTGACTGGGTTGGGATGATTTGTAGCCTGACTGGTATTATCTGTGTTATCTTTGTATCGGAAGGTCGAGCAAGTAATTACCTTTTTGGTTTGATTAACTCTGTCATTTACCTTATCTTGGCTCTGCAGAAAGGCTTCTATGGTGAGGTTTTAACAACTCTCTATTTTACAATTATGCAGCCAATTGGTCTCTTGGTTTGGATTTATCAAGCCCAGTTTAAGAAAGAACAACAAGAGTTTGTCGCGCGTAAACTGGACGGCAAGGGTTGGACAAAGTATCTTTCTATTAGTGTTCTTTGGTGGTTGGCCTTTGGGTTCATTTATCAGTCTATCGGAGCCAATCGTCCTTATCGTGATTCTATCACCGATGCGACTAATGGGGTTGGGCAAATTCTCATGACAGCTGTTTACCGTGAACAATGGATATTCTGGGCAGCTACCAATGTCTTTTCAATCTATCTCTGGTGGGGAGAAAGCTTGCAAATTCAAGGAAAATACCTGATTTACTTGATCAATAGTCTCGTTGGTTGGTATCAGTGGAGCAAGGCAGCAAAGAGTGCTTAAAAAGTAAAAAAGGATCAGATGATCCTTTTTTGTGTTAGAGCAAAATGAATAATACCGTAATGACAATAGCGCTCGTTATACGAACGATGTGGTGCGAGATATGTTGTTTTTCTTGCTGTCGCCCGTTCCAGTAGGCACCATAGCAGACGATACTCGAACCCACAATCCATAGAAGAATGGTTGCAAGTGGGACGAAGTAAAAGATAGCTAGAGCCAGAGAAGTGATGCAACTGCCGACCAAGATGCACGTGTTTCCCAGACTGTAGTTCTTTTGTTTCATGGCTGAAAAAGCAGCAGCAAGGTGAAGCAATGAGAAGGCGAGAGCTAGTACAATTGTTAGTATTCCTAGAATCATCGAAGTTAACATAGTTGGTTCCTTTCTGAGTTACAGGCTTAGTTATCAAGTGGAGTTGTAGAGGTCATCTCCATTACATCAAGGTAAAATCTCACCACTTGGTCATCGGTATAAGATTTTCCTTTTTTTAGCCACCAAGTAAGGGTCTCGATAAAGTTCGTCACAACAAAATGCTGGAGGTAGGAGGCCGGAATGTTTGGATAGGCCTTTTGCAAGTCATCCGCCACCATGGGATAGACGTGGTGTTCGAGTTCCTTGTGTAGTTGGCGGAGGAAGTAGTCGTTTTTGGAAAAAAGGAGACTGGTGACATGGTCCTGGTTTTTCTGAAAATGTAAAAAGATATGTGCGAGGTAGTCCTCGGTAGTAAAGTGTCCTTCCCTTTCAAAGAGATGATGAAAGAGGTAGCGACAGAGCTCATCTAAAAGGAGTTCCTTACTTTCGTAATGACAGTAAAAAGTAGAACGTCCAACATCTGCTAGGTCAATGATATCCTGAACAGTAGTGGCATCATAGCCCTTATCGTTCAAAAGTTGTAAAAAAGCTTGATAGATGGCTTTTTTCGTCTTGCTGACTCGACGGTCTCTTTTTGGCATATAGACACTTGAGACAAACTGTTCAGAACTGAACAGGACTGACAGTTTGCTTCTATCCTTTCTTTGGATTTTATTAGATAATACAAATGAAAGAAGTATGTATATACCCATTATACCAAAGGAGGGAGAGAAATGAGTTCTAAAACATCTATCTGGTTAGCTTTTTTCTTAAATTTAAGCTATGCGATTGTTGAGTTTATCGCAGGAGGAATCTTTGGTTCAAGTGCAGTTCTTGCTGATTCTGTTCATGACCTGGGGGATGCTATAGCCATTGGTATATCAGCCCTTTTAGAAACGATTTCAAACCGTGAAGAAGATAGGCAGTACACCTTGGGTTACAAACGTTTTAGTCTTTTAGGGGCCATGCTAACGGCTGTGATTCTTATGATAGGCTCTGTTCTAGTGATTTTGGAAAATATCACAAAGATCGCTCACCCGCAACCCGTCAATGAGAATGGCATCCTCTGGCTGGGAATCATTGCAGTAGTTATCAATGTACTAGCAAGTCTGGTAGTTCGTAAAGGAAAGACAAAGAATGAGTCAATTCTTAGCTTGCATTTTTTGGAAGACACTCTTGGTTGGTTGGCTGTCATCCTAATGGCGATTATCCTCCGATTTACAGATTGGTATATCCTCGATCCATTTTTATCTCTGGTTATTTCTGTCTTTATTCTGTCGAAAGCCATTCCTCGCTTTTGGAGCGCACTGAAGATTTTCCTAGATGCTGTGCCAGAAGGGGTCGAGACAAGTGATTTGGAGAAGGATTTAGAGGCTCTTCCCAATGTCAAAAGTATCAATCAACTTAGTATTTGGTCCATGGACGGTCTAGAGAATAATGCTATTGTCCACATTTGTATTAAGGACTGGGAACAGATGATGGAAACCAAAGAAGTGGTGCGTCAATGTTTAGAAGAAAGAGGCGTGCAGAATATCACTATTGAAGTAGATAGCAGTCAAAGTAACCATGCGCAACATAGGCGGAAGGTGAGAGAGGTAGAGCAGAAGCATGGTCATCATCATTAACAAAACGACCTCTAGCGAGGTCGTTTCGTTATCCTATTCATTCCTCGTACTCTCTCTCAAAGTCAGTCTGGTGCCCAGCATAGTCAAGCTGGGGATTTTGCGACCGTGGAGAACTTCCTTATTAAGAATATCCATACCTGCTCGGCCCATTTCTTCGGTATAGACGGTAATGCTAGAAAGAGGAGGATAGACCTGCTTGGTCAGACTAGTGTCGTTAAAGGAAATAAGGCTGACGCGGTCTGGTAGGCTAATTCCAGCTTCTTGAAGGGCACGGAGGGCGCCGATGGCTAAACTATCGCTGGCAGCGAAAAAGGCTGGTGGGAGTTGTTCTCCTAGCTTGTGAATGGCCTCCTTCATCAAGTCATAGCCAGACTGGGCAGTAAAGCTCCCTTGAAAAACCAGTTCTTCATGGTAGATACCATTTGATTGGGTAATGTCTTTGAAGTTTTCTAGTCGCTTATCCTGGATAATTTCTTCCTGGTCGGTTGTTTCCTCAAGGCCTGTGAGAATGCCAATCCGATCCACCCCCTGACTGAGGAAATGGTCTACAACTTGTTTCACAGCAGTGTAAAAATCAGTGATAATACAGGTATGACCTAGTGAGAGGGTGTCACTGTCTATAAAGACTAAAGGTTTTTGGTATTCTTCAAAGGCAGCAATCTGAGCTTGGCTAAATTTTCCGATGCAGAGAATGCCAATCACTTCCTCGCTTAGTGTAAAAGGATGGTCATTAAAATAGCGCAAGATGTCATAGTCCAACTCTTGGGCTCTTTTTTCAATACCGAGACGAATCTGGTAGTAGTAGAGGTCGTCCAACTCCCCTTGTTCGCTGACCCATTGGATAATGGCAATCTTTTGCTTGGGTTTGTGGGATTCGCCTGTCTTGAGGTGCTTAGTATAGCCCAGCTCTTCAGCGACAGTTAAAATACGGTGTCTGGTTTCTTCTGTAACAGATAGACTCTGGTCGCGATTGAGGACACGAGATACGGTCGCGATAGAGACAGAGGCTAGCTGTGCAATGTCTTTTAAGGTAGCCATAAATCCTCCTCCTTTTAGGTTAGTATATCATATTTTTCTTCTTTTTACCGATAGTTTAGTAAAAGTTTAGTAAAAAGGATTGACCTTGGCAAATCCCTTGGATACAATAGAAGAAAACGATTACACGTTAAGATGACTTAACGGACAGTCAAAGGAGAATTCATATGACACAACATCTTACTACTGAAGCCCTTCGCAAAGACTTTCTTGCCGTTTTTGGTCAAGAAGCAGACCAAACTTTCTTTTCACCAGGCCGTATCAATTTGATTGGTGAACACACGGACTACAATGGTGGGCACGTTTTTCCAGCTGCCATTTCCTTGGGAACATACGGTGCAGCTCGCAAGCGTGACGACCAAGTCTTGCGTTTCTACTCAGCAAACTTTGAAGACAAGGGTATTATCGAAGTGCCTCTTGCAGGCCTCAAGTTTGAAAAGGAGCATAGCTGGACCAACTATCCAAAAGGAGTTCTTCATTTCTTGCAAGAAGCTGGGCACGTGATTGATAAAGGTTTTGATTTTTATGTTTATGGGAATATCCCAAATGGTGCTGGCTTGTCTTCATCAGCATCCTTGGAACTTTTGACAGGGGTTGTGGCAGAGCATCTCTTTGATTTAAAACTAGAGCGTCTCGATTTGGTTAAAATCGGAAAACAAACAGAAAATAACTTTATCGGAGTCAACTCTGGTATCATGGACCAGTTTGCTATTGGTATGGGAGCTGACCAACGTGCTATTTATCTAGATACCAACACTTTGGAATACGACTTAGTGCCACTTGATTTGAAAGACAATGTCGTTGTTATCATGAACACCAACAAACGTCGTGAACTAGCGGACTCTAAGTACAATGAACGCCGTGCTGAGTGTGAGAAAGCAGTGGAAGAATTGCAAGCTGCCTTGGATATTCAGACCTTGGGTGAATTGGATGAGTGGGCTTTTGACCAATACAGCTATCTGATTAAAGATGAAAATCGCTTAAAACGTGCTCGCCATGCTGTGCTTGAAAACCAACGTACTCTTAAAGCTCAAGCAGCACTTCAAGCAGGTGATTTGGAAACATTTGGTCGTTTGATGAATGCTTCTCACGTTTCTCTAGAACATGACTATGAAGTAACTGGTTTGGAATTGGACACACTTGTTCATACAGCTTGGGATCAAGAAGGTGTTCTGGGTGCTCGTATGACAGGAGCAGGTTTTGGAGGTTGTGCCATTGCCTTGGTTCAAAAAGACGCTGTTGAGGCCTTTAAGGAAGCTGTTGGCAAGCACTACGAGGAAGTCGTTGGATACGCTCCAAGCTTCTATATCGCTGAAGTTGCAGGTGGCACTCGCGTCCTTGACTAGTTAAAAGGAGGCTTTATAGTGACCTTAGTAGATAAATTTGTAACACATGTTATTGCTGAAAGTGCTTTTGAGGAAATGGATCGAATCTACCTAACCAATCGTGTTTTGGCTCGAGTGGGTGAAGGTGTTTTGGAAGTTGAGACTGATCTGGATGAGTTGATTGACCTCAAGGACCAGCTGGTCGAGGAAGCGGTTCGATTAGAGACGATTGAGGATAGTCAGACTGCGCGTGAAATCCTCGGTGCTGAACTAATGGACTTGGTAACGCCTTGTCCAAGTCATGTCAATCGTGACTTCTGGGCAACCTATGCCCAATCTCCCGAACAGGCAATTGCGGACTTCTACCAACTTAGCCAGAAGAATGACTACATCAAGCTCAAGGCCATTGCTAAGAATATTGCTTATCGTGTTCCATCAGACTACGGAGAGCTTGAGATTACCATCAACCTCTCTAAGCCTGAAAAGGATCCGAAAGAGATTGCAGCAGCCAAGTTGGTGCAAGCTAGCAATTATCCTCAGTGTCAGCTTTGTCTAGAGAATGAGGGCTACCATGGTCGGGTCAACCACCCAGCTCGAAGCAACCACCGTATTATTCGTTTTGAAATGGCGGGTCAGGAATGGGGCTTCCAGTATTCGCCCTATGCTTATTTTAATGAGCACTGTATCTTCTTAGATGGCCAGCATCGGCCCATGGCTATCAATCGTCAAAGCTTTGAGCGCCTGCTAGCTATCGTAGACCAGTTTCCAGGCTATTTTGCGGGCTCCAATGCCGACCTTCCGATTGTGGGGGGCTCTATCTTGACTCATGACCACTATCAAGGAGGCCGTCACGTATTCCCTATGGAAATGGCTCCTCTGCAAAAGACTTTCCGATTTGCTGGTTTTGAGCAGGTTAAGGCTGGGATTGTCAAGTGGCCAATGTCAGTGCTACGTTTGACTTCGGATTCTAAAGAGGATTTGATAAACTTGGCTGATAAGATTTTACAGGAATGGCGACAATATTCAGACCCTGCAGTGCAGATTTTGGCAGAAACAGACGGAACACCACATCACACCATTACACCGATTGCTCGTAAACGCGACGGTCAGTTTGAATTGGACTTGGTTTTACGGGACAATCAAACTTCAGCAGAGCATCCTGATGGCATCTATCATCCCCACAAGGATGTCCAACATATCAAGAAGGAAAATATCGGCTTGATTGAGGTCATGGGCTTGGCTATTTTGCCACCACGCCTGAAAGCAGAAGTGGAGCAAGTCGCTAGCTACCTCGTGGGAGAAGGGGACACAGTTGCGACTTATCATCAGGAATGGGCAGAGCAGCTCAAAGCTCAACATCCAGACCTAAAAGATAAAGAAAAAGCCCTTGAAATCGTCAAGGACTCTGTAGGTACTATCTTTGCACGTGTTCTGGAGGACGCAGGAGTTTACAAGCAAACGGAACAAGGACAGGTAGCCTTTATGCGCTTTGTAGAACAGGTCGGCATTTTGCCAGACTAGGAGCTTTCTCCTTGCACAGTCCTATAAAAAGTAGTATCATAGTGTCGTTTGAAATATCAGGAGGAAACGATGAAAGATTTTCATTTCGACGCTATATCTGCCTTTGAAAATTACGAAATAGAAAAAATGAGAGATGGTCAGGTTGTAGTGACGACCAAAGTGGTGGACTCGTCGCTCAACTACTATGGCAATGCCCATGGTGGCTATCTCTTCACCCTTTGTGACCAGATCAGTGGTTTGGTGGTTATCTCGCTGGGGCTTGATGGAGTGACGCTTCAGTCCTCTATCAACTACCTTAAGGCAGGAAAACTCGACGATGTGCTGACCATTAAAGGAGAATGTGTCCATCAAGGTCGCACAACTTGTGTCGTGGATGTCGATATCACCAATCAAGAAGGCAGAAATGTCTGCAAAGCCACCTTTACCATGTTTGTCACAGGCCAGCGGTCAGAAGAAAGACAGGTAAGGATATAGAGATAAATGAGTAGGAAAAATTATCTTACTCATTTTAATTAGTTAAAGAGGTTTCAGAGAAATATATAAGAGCAGTGAAATACTAAGCTAATGATTACTTATATGTGGTATAATACTAAGTATGAATATTGAACAAACGAAAAAAGTTTTTCTACAGCCATTCACTAAATGGACAGGTGGTAAAAGGCAATTATTACCTATCATAAAAGAACTAATGCCTGAAGCGTATAATAATTATTATGAACCTTTTATCGGAGGGGGGGCATTATTTTTTGATTTAGCTCCTGAAAGGGCAGTTATTAATGATTATAATTCTGAGTTAATCAACTGTTATCAACAAATTAAGGATAATCCT
Source organism: uncultured Streptococcus sp. (assembly GCA_915063165.1). GTDB lineage: Bacteria > Bacillota > Bacilli > Lactobacillales > Streptococcaceae > Streptococcus. Next base: position 605 of record CAJZDE010000050.1, on the reverse strand, counting down.
CAGGAGTTAATTGACTTATTGAAGTATCATCAGGAAAATAATTCAAAAGATTATTACTTACAATTACGTTCAGTTGATCGTGATGATAGGATAAATAATATGTCTGACGTCCAAAGAGCTGCTCGAATCCTATATATGCTAAAAGTTGATTTTAATGGCTTATATCGAGTGAATTCTAAAAATCAATTCAATGTGCCATACGGTAGCTATAAGAATCCTAAAATTGTTGATGAAGAGCTAATATTTGCTATTTCAGATTATCTAAATAACAATCTAATAGAAATTAGAACGGGCGATTTTGAGGATGCACTCTTAAATGTTCAAAAAGGAGATTTTATTTATTTCGATCCTCCGTATATTCCATTATCTGATACAAGTGCTTTTACATCGTACACTCATGAAGGTTTTTCTTATGATGATCAAGTTAGATTAAGAGATACATTTAGGAGACTAAGTGATGCAGGTGCTTATGTTATGTTGTCAAATTCATCGAGTCATTTAGTAGAGGAATTATATCGAGATTTTAATATCCATTATGTAGAGGCTATACGAACAAATGGAGCTAAGTCTTCAAGTCGAGGAAAAATTTCTGAAATTATAGTTAC
>CAJZDE010000049.1:0-8064 GCA_915063165.1 uncultured Streptococcus sp. | reverse complement strand
AAGCGACGCTTGACCTTATCAGGCGTTTCTCGATAAAAGGCATCAGTCGTCCAAGCCTTTGTTCGAATGTGCTCAATGCAAGATTTGTTCAAAGCTTCTTCCATGGTTAAGAGCAAAGTTTCGTCATAAGCTATCTCATCACTTGGAGGAGCGTAATGGTAACTTGTACCTTCATCACGTAGAGCTGAACTTGGTAGGATAATCTTATCTGCCTGAATAGACTGATCTAGAACTCCGCAAGAACCCAACACAATAAAGTTCCTAAATCCTCTTGCTTTGAGTTCTTCTAAGAGCCCAACAACCATCGGAGCTCCAATTGGAGCTATAGCAACTGCTACCTTACTCCCATCCTTTTCATAGATATACCATGGAAATCTACCATTTAGATTGGTTAGATAGCCACCTTCGTAAACATCTTCAAACTGCTTTACTCGTTCAATGATTTCTCCATTAAAAGATAAAATGATCGTGTCACAGATTTCTCCACCACCACGAATACTTCGATCAGTTGGTTCGATAACAGCAGGTACATTTTCGAATTCTTCTAATAGCATTTTTCTACTCTTTCTCATTCAAATAAACTACCTGTGTCTGTTTGACAAAGCCGATTTTTTCATACAAGCGCTTGGCACCTACGTTGCAGTCCTCTACTGCAATCTGAAATTCCTTATCATTTTGCTCAACCAGTTGGTTGACTAGGGATTTTGCTAAATAGCTTCCGTAGCCTTTGCCACGTTCAAGTTCTGATATTGCTAAACCGTAGAAGTAATTCGTATTAGTCGATAAATCTACCGTGCAAGTCCCAATAACCTGACCGTCTTTTAATAAAATATATAGGCGACTTTCTGAATCCTTCAGAGCTTCAGCGACATATCTATCCACAACTTCTCTCGATTCATGTTCCTCTGAAAATGCCTGAAATTTTAACTGGCTAATTTGCTCCTGATACGAACTATCTGCTAACAAAACTTCAAGATTAGAAACAGTTACTAACTGATAAGGTCTTCTATCCTTACCTAACCAGGTTTCTGTCTCTTCATCCTCGACCAATCCCCAGTTGCTGACAAAATCAGGATGACGCTCTAGAAAAATACGTTCTGTCTGAAAAGTAACTGAACGAATAGGGAAAGAAGCCGTTTCTCTCTCAAAACTCGTAAACAAAGCACGCGCAATTCCCTGACGGCGATGATCTGGATGAACCAGTATCGTCACTTCCACATCTTGGTCATCAGCATAGACAGTTAATAGACCAACAAGTTCGCCTTTTTCATAATAAAGGAAAAAGGCGGGCATGTTTGGGTCAAAATTAAGCATGTTAGAAAGATAGGGATCACGATAAGTTCCATCATAGGCTTGGCAACAGTCAATTAGTTTTTTCGCTTCAAATAACTCTTCTTGGCTCAACTTGTTTCTTGCTTGAATCATATAGGTATCCTCTACAACCCCGACGATCTGTGGCTGGCTTCTCTAGCCTGCTCGAGTTTATTGACGTAGTACTCGCGTTTTTCTTCGACTTCGTGGATCGTTGGTTCATCCTTCTGTCCATGAACTCGGACGATCTTAGCTGGAATACCGACAACTGTCACATCACTAGGTACGTCTGCCACGACTACTGCAGCAGCACCGACTTTGGCATTTTCACCGATTTCTACAGGTCCGATGACTTGGGCATGGGCTGATATGAGAGCTCCTTTACGCACAGTCGGATGGCGTTTGCCAACATCCTTACCAGTCCCACCAAGAGTCACTCCGTGATAGAGAAGAACGCCTTTTTCAACAATCGCTGTCTCTCCAATCACCAATCCTGAACCATGGTCGATAAAGACACCTGATTCTATCTGAGCACCCGGATGAATCTCAATCTGGGTCCAAAAGCGCCAAAACTGACTGTGCATCCGAGCCAGGAGTTTAAAGCCGTGCTTCCAGAGAAAATGCGAGAGACGGTGAGCCGCTAAGGCCTTGACACCTGGATAAGTTAGCAAAACTTCCAAACTGTTGCGTGCCGCTGGATCATTTTCTTTTACAATATCAATGGTTTCGCGCCACCATCCCATACATTTCTCCTTTTCTTATTCTGAATCTTTTGGTGTTTCTGTAAATTCTTTCTTAGGTTTGTGGTCCTTGTGATGACGTGGACGGTGAGGTCGCTCAGACTTTTCGCCTTTTTCATCATGCTCAGGTTTTGGCGGACGAGGAAGAAGAACTTTCATAGAGGCATCGATACGGCCTTTTTCATCAATCTTGATAACCTTAACATCGACTTCATCACCGATAGCTACCAAGTCCTCAACACGGTTGGTACGAGTCCAAGCCATTTCAGAAATGTGCACAAGTGCATCTGTCTTATCAAAGAGGTTGACAAAGGCACCAAATTTCTCGATACGAACAACCTTAGCATGGTAAACTTCATCCACTTTGGCTTCACGAACCAAACCAGCAATGATTTCTTTGGTACGGTTAATGGCATCTTGATCGCTAGAGTAGATAGAAACATTACCTTCTTCGTCGATATCAATCTTAACGCCTGTTTCAGCGATAATCTTGTCGATGGTTTCTCCACCCTTACCGATGACAATCTTGATTTTGTCCACATCAATCTTGATAGTATCAATTTTTGGAGCAGTTGGAGCCAATTCTGGACGAACTTCTGGAATAGTCGCTTCGATGACATCAAGGATTTCAAAACGCGCTTTCTTGGCTTGAGCAAGGGCCTCAGTCAAGATTTCTGCAGTAATTCCTTGAATCTTGATATCCATTTGAAGAGCTGTAATCCCGTCACGAGTACCAGCAACCTTAAAGTCCATATCTCCAAAGTGGTCTTCCAACCCTTGGATATCTGTCAATACTGTGTAGTTATTTCCATCTGAGATAAGACCCATGGCAATACCAGCCACTGGTGCCTTGATTGGCACACCACCAGCCATAAGGGCAAGCGTTCCCGCACAGATAGAGGCTTGAGAAGATGAACCGTTTGATTCTAAGACTTCTGCTACCAAGCGGATAGCGTATGGAAATTCTTCCAAACTTGGCAAGACTTGAGCAAGAGCACGTTCACCGAGAGCCCCATGACCAATTTCACGACGACCAGGCGCACCGTAACGACCTGTTTCCCCTACAGAGTATTGAGGGAAGTTATAGTGGTGCATAAAGCGTTTCTTGTACTCTGGATCCAAACCATCGATGATTTGAGTTTCTCCCATCGGAGCCAAGGTCAAGACTGAAAGAGCTTGAGTTTGGCCACGAGTAAAGAGACCTGAACCGTGCACACGAGGAAGATAGTCAACCTGCGCATCCAAAGGACGGATTTCATCAACCTTACGACCGTCAGGACGCACCTTGTCTTCCGTAATCAAACGGCGCACTTCAGCGTGTTCCATTTGTTCCAAGATTTCAGCCACATCACGCATGATACGGTCAAATTCTTCATGGTCTGCATATTTTTCTTCGTAAACCGCTGTTACTTGGTCTTTAACTGCTTGAGTTGCAGCTTCACGAGCTAATTTTTCTTCTACTTGGACCGCTTTTTGGAGGTCGCTGTTGTAAGCTGCAATGATTTCAGCTTGCAAGTCAGCGTCTACATGAAGCAATTCCACTTCTGCTTTTTCTTTACCGACTGCCGCAACGATTTCTTCTTGGAAGGCAATCAATTCTTTGACTGCTTCGTGCCCTTTCAGAAGGGCTTCCAACATGATTTCTTCTGACAATTCTTTGGCACCAGACTCAACCATGTTGATAGCGTGTTTGGTCCCAGCTACTGTCAATTCAAGAAGCGATTGCTCTGCCTGTTCTTGAGTAGGGTTGATGATGATTTGGCCATCGACATAACCCACTTGTACCCCAGCGATTGGACCGTCAAACGGAATGTCTGAGATAGAAAGTGCCAAGGATGAACCAAACATAGCTGCCATTGGTGCAGATGCATTTTCATCGTAAGAAAGAACCGTATTGATGACTTGCACTTCGTTACGGAAACCTTCCGCAAACATGGGACGGATTGGACGGTCAATCAAACGCGCTGTCAAAGTCGCATCTGTTGAAGGACGTCCTTCACGTTTCATAAAGCCACCAGGAAACTTCCCGGCCGCATACATTTTTTCTTCGTAGTTGACTTGAAGAGGGAAGAAATCCCCAGTTGCCATCTTCTTAGACATAACGGCCGCAGTCAAGACAGTTGACTCACCGTAACGCACAACAACCGAGCCATTTGCTTGCTTAGCAACCTGACCAGTCTCTACGATTAACTCACGACCCGCAAAAGTCGTTTGAAACACTTGTTTTGTCATTTTAATCCCCTTTGGATTGATGAAATTATACGCCTTGCCTACAAAGATCAAGATACTAAGCCGTTAAGCAACTCAAAGGAAAATAGGAAATCGAACGACGGAGCGACTGCTCCTAGGTAGATTTATCTTTTTCCACAGAGTTGTAGGCGTGTTCAATTAATCAAGATATTTTGGACGGTTCGGCTTGCCGAACATTTCTATAGAAAAATAGGAAGGTGACGCCACACTTGATGAGTGCTAGGAAGCTTATCTTTTTTCCTAAGAAATGAGACCAAAATTCAATTAAGTAGTTTTTTTGATATTTCACTGGAATAGTGCGGACGGGAGCAACTTCCTTCGGAATTTCATCCCTAATTTTTTAGCCTGAAGTCTAAAAAATTCCGTCCTAGAAAATAACAGAGTTATTCTCTAGGATACCACTATAGCGTGAAATATCTTTTAAATACTCACTCCGTTCGTGTTTTTTGAGACACCTATTATCATATTTTGTTTAAAAAATAATCCACTTTAAACAAACTTCTACAACCTAAATACCCTCATCTTTGTATCAAGTACGTACAGAGTCTATTTTATCATATTTTTCTTAAAAAGTGCGGGCTTTTCTATTAAAAAGGAACCATTCCCCTCACCTGAGAAGAATGGTTTGCTTTTTATTATCCTAAAGACTGATGGTTAAACAAGGCATGGGTTGCTTGGTGGATGTATTTTGCTGTTTCAGCATTGTTCATGGTGTAGAGATGTACACCTGCAACATCCTGGGTTACCAAGTCCACAATCTGATCCACAGCATAGGCAAGTCCTGCTGCTCTGAGCGACTCAGGGTCATGCTCATACTTGTCTAAGATGGCTTTGAATTTGCGTGGAAGATGGATATTCTCACAAGTCTTCAAGAGACGAAGCGCTTGGTTACGGTTAAGAATGGGCATGATCCCCGCATGAATGGGAACATCAATCCCTGCCAAGGTACACTTATCTTGAAAATCATAGAAGCGCTCATTGTCAAAGAAAAGCTGCGTTACAAGGCTTGAACAGCCTGCATCCACTTTCTTCTTGAGATTTTGAATATCTGAGATCTGGTTTGGCGAGTCAGGGTGCCCCTCTGGGTAGCAAGCTCCAATAATATCAAAGTGAGGGGCTTGTTCCTTGATGAACTCGATCAAATCCGTTGCGTAGCGGAAATCCTTTTGTGGCTCCACATCAGGGATAATATCCCCACGCAAGGCCAAGATTTTCTGTACCCCAACCTTATCCAAGTCTGCAATGGTTTCAGCAACCTTGTCCTTAGTCAGATAGATGGCTGGCAAGTGGGCAATAGTTGGAATCGCCAAGTCATTCTGGATAAAGTCAGCCAAACGAACCGTTGTTTCCTTGATATTAAATTTATTATTGCTAGCAGTCACACTGATAAAGTGCGGTGTCAGTTCCCGCATATCCTGCAAGGCTGAAATAATTTTATCATTACCCACAGCTGGGTTTGGAGGGAACACTTCAAATGAAAGTGACGGAGTTTGGCGTGACATAGTCATTATCCTTTTCTTTTTGATTTCATGATTGCTGAGCCAGCTAGGGCCAAGCAGTTCCTTGATCAGTCAGTGTCAAGAGAGAAATCTTATCTTACAATTTCTCACGCGCAGCTTTTGCTGCTTCGACAAGGCGGATCAAGCTTTCTTTTGTTTCTGGAATACCACGTGTTTTCAAACCACAGTCAGGGTTGATCCAAACTTTCTTGCTTGGTACTTTGGCAAGAATAGCATCGATTGTGTGGTCGATTTCGCCTTCATTTGGCACACGAGGTGAGTGGATATCGTAAACCCCAGGTCCCACTTCTGTTTGGAAGTTTTTCGCTTTGAGTTCGTCCAAGATTTCAAGGTTTGAACGGCTTGCTTCAAAGGAAATAACGTCCGCATCCATGTTGTCGATAGCTGGGATGATATCTGTAAATTCTGAGTAACACATGTGAGTGTGGATTTGAGTGTCTGGCGCTACTGTTGAGTGTACCAAGCGGAAGGCAGGAATAGCCCAGTCAAGGTAGTCTTCGTACCAGTCGCTACGACGGAGTGGCAATTTCTCACGAAGAGCAGCCTCGTCGATCTGGATAATCTTCACACCAGCAGCTTCAAGGTCAAGCACTTCATCCTTGATAGCAAGAGCGATTTGAAGAGTTGAATCCTTGATAGAGATGTCTTCACGTGGGAATGACCAGTTAAGGATGGTAACAGGTCCAGTTAACATACCCTTAACAGGTTTGTCTGTACGACTTTGAGCATAGCTAGACCATTTGACAGTGATTGGGTTAAGACGAGTGACATCGCCCCAGATGATTGGTGGTTTCACCCCACGCATACCGTATGATTGTACCCAACCATTCTTAGAGAAGAGGTAACCTGACAAGTTTTGACCGAAGTACTCAACCATGTCGTTACGCTCGAACTCACCGTGTACAAGCACGTCAAATCCAACTTCTTCTTGCCATTTGATCCATTCGTCGATAGTTTCAGCAAGGAAAGCATCGTATTCTTCTTGTGACAATTCACCTTTACGGTAAGCCAAACGTTTAGCACGAACTTCTTTTGTTTGAGGGAATGAACCAATAGTTGTTGTTGGAAGAGCTGGAAGTTTGAAAGCTTCTTCTTGGATAGCTTCACGTTCAGCAAAGGCTGGCAAACGAGTGTAGTCAGCATCTGTCAAACCAGCGATACGCGCACGAAGTTCTGCATTTTCACCAACACGTTCAGTCGCAAAGAGTTCTTTGTTAGCTGCAAGAGCTTCTGCGCCTTGACCGTTGCGGATAGCATCCAAATCACGAATTTCATCCAATTTTTCAACCGCAAAAGCAAAGTGGTTCAAGATAGCTGGTTCAAATTCTTCATTAGCAGTTGTAAATGGCACATGAAGAAGTGAGCATGAGCTAGTCAAAACAATGTTTTCAGCTGGGATTTGCTCAAGAACAGCCAAGCTCTTTTCGTAGTTGTTGCGCCAGATGTTTTTACCATTGACGATACCTGCATAGAGAGTCTTGTCAGCTGGGAAACCACCTTTAACGAGTTCAAGAGTTTTCTTACCTTCAACGAAGTCAAGACCGATGGCATCTACTGGCAAGTTCACAAGGTCAGAGTAGACGTCACGAACGTCACCAAAGTAAGTTTGAAGCAAGACTTCAAGACCTTTTTTATCAGCCAAGAGTTTGTTGTAGATGTTTAAGAAGAGAGCTTTTTCTTCTTCTGTCAAGTCTTTGACAAGAGCCGCTTCGTCGAGTTGGATGCGAGTCGCACCAAGTTCAGCTAATTTAGCAAAAACTTCTTGGTATGCAGCTACTAAGCTATCTACGAAGTCTTCTGCTTTCACGCCTTCTTCAAAGTCTGATAATTGAAGGAAAGTGAACGGACCTACAAGGACTGGACGAGTGTTCAATCCAAGTTCTTTGGCTTCTTGGAACTCATCAAAGATCTTGTGACCAGCCAATTTAACTTGAGTGTCTTTTTCAAATTTAGGCACGATGTAGTGGTAGTTGGTGTTGAACCATTTCTTCATCGGAAGGGCACGAACATCCCCTTTTTCTCCTTGGTAACCACGTCCCAAAGCAAAGTAGCGCTCAAGGTCAGACAAGTCCAAGTTTTGAACAGATGCAGGCACCACGTTGAAGAGGAAGGCTGCATCGAGGAAGTTGTCATAGTGAGAAAAGTCATTTGATGGGATTTCAGTGATGCCTTTTTCTTTGACAATGTTCCAGTGTTTTGCACGCAATTCTTTTGCTGCTGCAAGGAGTTCTTCTTCTGAGATT
>CAJZDE010000048.1:0-8232 GCA_915063165.1 uncultured Streptococcus sp. | reverse complement strand
CATTCTCGACCATCGACCTAAACTTAATAATTTTAAATTTTTTCCCTCTGAGACCTGCTCTGCACTGTGTAAAAAATATACTTCCTTTGTAACCTTTCATTTTATAGATTACAAAGATGACCAGAGAACAGGGTAAAACTATAAATACCGTTCCAAACAAGCCGATAAATACATCCATAGACCTTTTGAAGGCAATATAGATGATTTTGTTTTGTTTCACCTAAAACTCCCCCTTGTAATAATCCCCTTAGATAATTTTCCAACTACAAGATTCCCTACTTTTTCCCATAGTTTCCATATGCTCCATAGGAGCCATATTTTTCAACTGAAGTATTAAATTTATTTAGAACTACTCCTAGAAATGGTTTACTTGTTTGTTCGAGTTGTTCTTTAGCCTTTTGGACATCACGACGATTTGTTTCACCAGCCGCAGTTACTAAAACAGAAGCGTCACACTGCTGCGTGATAATCGCCGCATCGATAACAACTCCAATCGGGGCAGTATCTACAACGATGTAGTCAAAGTACTTACGTAAGGTGTCAATCATGGTCGCAAAATTTTCACTTTGTAACAAAGCTGTTGGGTTTGGTGATACAGAACCCGCTTGAATGACAAACAGATTTTCAACATTGGTTTCACATAAACCTTGTGATAGGTCTGTTGTGCCTGACAAGAACTCTGTTAGGCCTGTAATCTTTTCACGTGATTTAAAGACACCTGACATGACTGAATTACGGATATCCGCATCGATCAACAGTGTCTTATAGCCTGCACGCGCGAAAGCCCAAGCAATATTGGTAGAAGTTGTTGATTTCCCTTCTCCTGGTTTGACAGACGTAATAGAAATCACTTGCAAGTTATTCCCACTCAATTGAATATTGGTGCGAAGGGCATTATAGTACTCTTCTGCTTTTCTTGCCTGATCCAGTTTTTTATGTGCAATCTCTAACGTTGGCATTTTTCTCTCCTATTTCAATTTATCCAAATTTGGAACTACTCCCAATAGTGCAATTTGCAACACGTCCTCAATATCTTCTGGACGTTTCACTCGTGTATCCAAAATCTCAACAAGGAGAACTGTGACAACCATCACAACCGCTCCCGCAAGGAATCCAACCATGGTATTGCGACGAATATTTGGTGAAGATGGCGATGTTGCTGGGCGTGCTTCTTCAAGCGTTGTCACATCCGAAACGCGAGTGACGCTGATGATCTTTTGAGCCGCAACCTCTCTCAAAGAGTTGGCGATACGGCTAGCTTCCTCAGGTGCACGGTCTGTAACAGAAATCGATACAATACGCGTATCCACTGGAACTGTTACCTTGATTTTACTAGCTAGACCTTTTGGAGGGAGTTCTAGTTTCAAATCAGTCGCAACCTTCTCTAAAACATCTTGCGAGAGAATGATTTCACGATAGTCTTTTACCAAGTAAGATCCTGCTTGCAAGTCTTGGTTAGTCAAGCCAGGCTTATCTCCCTGATTACGATTGACCACATAAATTCGGGTCGTACTCGTAAATTCTGGCTTCACAATAAAACTGCTATAGGCAAATGCTACTGCCCCTGTCACGAATGCTACCAAAGCAATTAACAATTTTCGTTTCCAAAGGATTTTAAGCAAGTGAAATACATCGATTTCCATCATATTTTGTTCTTTCATTTTTTCTCCTAAATCAATTGATCCATTATTATTTTTCGGGGATTATCCTTAAAAAGTTCCTTAGCCTTATCTTCACTGTATTTTTTGGCAATGATATCATAGGCTTCCCCCATATGAGGAGGTCTGTGATCCAAGTTGTGCATATCACTTGCTATCACGTGAACCAGATCTCGTTTCAAGAAATACTGGGCTCTCTTTTTCATAAATTTATAGGTTTCTCCGAAGAGTTTTGGTTTCAAAACATGAGAACTATTAACCTGAGTATAACATCCCATATCAATCAGCTCTCGCACGCGCTTTTCATTATTTTCTAAAGCATCGTAACGTTCAATGTGGGCAATGACGGGTGTAATGCCTAGCATTAGAATATCACTCAACCCCTTATGCATATCTCGATAAGCTGTATTCATACTAAACTCAATCAAAGCATAGCGACTATCGTTAAGGGTTGGGATTAATTTCTTTTCTAACTTCTCAACAACATCTGGCGTATAGTAGATTTCTGCCCCATAGGCAATGATTAGGTCATCCGCAACTTCCTTAGCCATTTCTCGTACCTTCAGAAAGTTGGTTGCGATTTTTTCTTCAGAAGTTTCAAACATTCCTTTTCGTCTATGCGATGTTGAAACGATTGTCCGCACTCCTTGACTATAGGCCTCTCTTAGAAGGTTTTTACTTTCCTCTATCGACTTTGGACCATCGTCCACATCAAAAACGATGTGCGAATGGATATCTATCATGCTACTTCCCCTCCATCACATCATTGATAGCAGCTTTCGCAGCGGCCAAGCTACTTTCATCGATTTCCATCATGTAGAGGTTGCTATCAGGCATAGCGTATGAAGGAAGATCCGTGCGTCCAGTCCCCTTCAAGTCTTGAGAGTTGACTTTGTAATTTCCTCCACTCTCTAACTGAGTATTGACTAGATCCATCATGGTTTCCAAAGGCATATTGGTTTGAAGAGAATCTTGCAATCCCTTGATGATGTTATCGTAGTTTTTTAAAGCCTCAGTTGACGTCAACTTCTGAATAATAGCTACAATAACCTTTTGTTGGTTCCGACCACGATCTCGATCTCCATCTGCTAGAGAGTAGCGCTCACGGACAAAACCAAGAGCCTGCTCAGAGTCTAAATGAACATTCCCAACAGGATAATACTTCCCGTTAGTATGTGCTGTAAACTCCTGATCATTATAGACATCAATTCCACCTAAAAGGTCAATCAACTTCAAGAAAGAGGTAAAGTTTAAGCGCACATAATAGTTAATATCCACTCCATAGAGATTTTCCAAAGTATGAATTGATGAGTCCACTCCATAAATACCAGCGTGGGTCAATTTATCCTTTTGATTATTTCCCCCATCCGCAATCGGAACATAGGAATCTCGAGGCGTTGTAGTCAGAAGGATTTTCTTGGTATCTCGATTCACAGTCATTAGAATATTCACATCAGAACGCGATACTGAACTAATCGGACCATAGGTATCAATACCGCTCACATAAATATTGAAAGCTTTATTCTTCGATACCTTTGGTGCCGCAACATCCTTAGTTAATTGTTTTGTATAGATTTTTTTGATTTTTGAAGCATAATCTGGATACTCTGCTTCAATGATATTTTCAAAGACACTATTTAAGACAATTGCTTTCGTTTTGCCAGAAAGCAGACTCTTATAAGCTGCTAGATAAGAAGCACTCTGTTCAACTGTCAAGTCTTTACTCTGTGTCGTCTTAATATCTGCCACCAACTTTTGGATATTATCATTATCTGTTTCAGTTGGACCTGTAACACTCTCTAACTGAGTCACATTATTGATTTCACTATCTTTTAAAACGACCACACTCATCGAATACTCTGAGTAGTTTGAGGTCGCATTGATATGATTGGTAAAACCGACAAACTGTTGCAAAGCATAGAGAGAAACCGAGCTAACTACGATAGCAAGTGTCAAAAAGAAAACCGTAAACTTCTCGGCTTTTTTATACACTATCAGGAGTATTGCAATTACAGCAGAAACGAGAATAAGAACCGCCGTAAGGATATTGAGGTATCGAAAAGCTAGGATATTATGTTTGAAAATTAAGAACAACAAAAAACCACTCAATAACAAATAAATGGTTGCTAAAACTATATTAATATTTCGTTTTACATTCCCTAAACGAGCTCTCTTTGAACGTCTACTCATGATAATCCCCTATACACGTTAATAGTTATAAATATTATATCACAATCATGATGGAAATTCCATCCATCCTTGCTATTTTCAGCGTTTTCATTCGTTTTTGTTCTCTTAAATTACTCTAAAATATGGGCAAAGTTCCGAATGCCATTCTACACAAAAAGACAAGGCGCTCAGGGGCAACCTTGTCTGTAATCTTATTTTACGTGGTTTTCAAACTCTTTCTGGCTCTTTTCGATAGCCTTTTTACTTTCTTCTTCCCACTTAGCCTTGGCTTCATCAAATTGTTTCTTGGTAACAGGGTCTTTTTGTAATCTCATGTACTTATAATTATTTCCGTCACCCTTGATACCTACTAGGGAGTAGGCACGTGTAAACGGAGTTACTTTGGTTACAGAGGCTGTACCGCCATTTGACATAGCAGACATGACTAGAGAATTGTCAATCATCCAAGCTTGTGCTTCAGCGTATTTTTCATAACGTTTAGCGACATCTTTATTCTCAGCATCTGCTTCTTTCAGGAGTTGTGTATAGGTATCGAGCCCCAAACTCTTAATGAGCTCTTGATCTTCCTTGGCATCAAGACCAAAAATCTTGAGATAGAAGCCAGTTTCAGCATTGAAAGGGTCTAGATAAGTTGATGGATCCTGGTAATCACCAACCCAACCATCAAAGTTTAGGTCGTAGTCACGAGCTGCTGGATTTGGTGCTAGGAAGGCAACATTTCCAAAGTCATCTGTAGAAAGCTGTTGAACATCAATGACGATATTGTCAGAACCTAGTACTGTTTCAAGGGTTTGTTTAACCGAGTTCATACCAGAGACCGCATTTTTATTTGTCTGATCAACAGGAACATCCAAATGGATTGGGAAAGTCACGCCTTGGGCTTCCAATTCCTTTTTAGCTTCCGCAAATTTTGCTTGGGCCTTTTCCTTGTTAAAGTAAGCATCTTGAGCGTCTGCCAAATTGATACCTGACCACTCAGTTCCGTAGTTCACAAGCTTAGAGGCTGTTACTTCTCCAAAGGTCTTATCTCCCACCTGAACAAATGTTGGGGGAACCAGAGTATTACGAAGGGTTTTGCTCGCTGCTTCTTCACCGTTAGATTGAGCAGAGTAAGCTGTTCGATCAATACCAAAGTTGATAGCCTGACGGAAATTTTTATTTAAGATAGCTGTTTGAGCTGATTTCTTTTGTTCGTCCGTTGTTTTAGCGGTATGATTATAGGTTTTGCGGTTGACGTTAAAGTTAAAGTACCAAGATGTCTTGTCTTGTAAGCTATATACGATATTGTCTTGGTATTTTTCTTTTGTCTTAGCATAGTTCGAACTATTTGGATAGACTCCTGCAATCGAGTAAGCACCACTTTCAAAGTTTCGAATGGTCATCTCCTGATCTGACCCATCAAAGTAGGCTAACTTAACTTTTTCAATGGTTACTTTATCATGGTCATAATAGTGTGGATTCTTCACATATTCGATCGAAGATTTTGATGTGAAATCTTTTAACAGATACGGGCCATTATAAAGGATACTGTCTGGTGTCAAGGTACCAAAATCTTTATCCTTTGATTTCAAGAACTCTTCGTTGACTGGAAAAAGAATACTATTGGTTGTCTTTGAATTCCAGTAAGGTTCTGGTCGTGTCAAAGTGTACTCGATTGTGTAATCATCCAAGGCTTTGACACCGACAGTTGAAAAGTCATTGGTCACACCCGTCACATAGTCATTCAATCCCTTGATTGAATTTTGGATCAGATCCATGGCTTGCCCCTTGTTGTCCGCGGCATATTTGATTCCAGTGACAAAATCCTGAGCTTTGACTGAAGCATATTCCTCACCATCAGCCGTATACCACTTGGCATCTTTTCTAAGCTTGTAGGTATAGGTCAAACCATCTGCTGAAACAGACCAATCCTCCGCAAGAGCAGGTACGAGGTTCCCATAGCTGTCATTTTCTAACAAACCATCTACAAGATTGGTAATAACGGCAGTGTTATCTGCATAATAGTCTAAAAGATAGTTAAACGTCGTCGGATTTGCACTAAATGTTGATGAGAAAGTGCTTGTATCAGTATTTGACTGTCCACAAGCTGTCAGCAAAATCCCTGTTGCTAAGACAAGACCTGTCCCGATTAGTCTTTTTTTCATTTTGATCATCATCCACTCCTTTATGTCACCTTTTATAACATAACCATATTTTATCAAATTTATTCAAAAATGTAAAGTTACTACTTTTATGACAACTGGTGTCTCAAAACAAAAAAAGGAAGCACAGTTCCCTGTAACTTCCTTTCCTGTTTATAGATTACTTAACGTGTTTTTCAAGTTCTTTTTGGTATTTGGCATTTGTCTCGATTTTTTCTTGTTGCCATTTCTTGAAGGCTTCTTCGTATTCTTTTGCAGTCACAACGTCATTTTGTAACTCCAATCCTTTGAACACAAATGGATCCCCCTTGATCCCGACTTGAGAGTAAGCTTTTGTGAATGGTACAGTTCGGCTAACAGTTGGAGAACCACCTGAAGAAGCAACTGGAATCAAGAGTGAGCTATCAGACACCCAAGCTTGAGCTTTGGCGTATTTTTCATAACGCTTATTAAGGTCGCTGGTTTCAGCTGCAGCATCATCCAGGAGTTTCTTGTATTCGTCCAGTCCAACTTGAGCCATCACTTCTGGATCTTTTCCGCGAGTGATTCCCAAGTGTTTAAGGGCAGAACCCTTCTTAGCATCAAGAATGTTGAGGTAGGTAGCTGGGTCTTGATAGTCTGGTCCCCAACCAGTTCCGTTCAAGTCATAGTCTTTTTGAGATGGCACCTTGGCTTGAGACGTAATGCTAATTTTTTCATTATCTGTCATTTGAAGGACATCGACAATGACATTTTCCGTACCAAGTGTTGATTCGATAGACTGCTTGAGTGAGTTGGTTTGTTGAACCGCGATCACATCTGTTTGTTCAACCGGGATATCCAAATGGATTGGGAAGGTAACACCCTTGGCTTGCAATTCTTCCTTTGCTTTAGCAAAGGCTGCCTTAGCTTTTTCAGGACTGTAAATCGTATCCTTGCCATCTGTAAGGGCTACATCTTTCCACTGGTCTCCATATGAAACGAGCTCTGCCTGCGCCAACTCTCCAAAGGTTTTTTCACCAACTTGAACGTAGTCATGTGGCACTAGGCTGTTACGGATAATCTTGTTCGCACCTTCTTCACCATTCAACTGAGCAGTATAAGAATGACGGTCAAGGGCAAAGTTCAGCGCCTGACGGAAGTTCTTGTTGAGAAGAGCTTCTTTCGTTGATGTTTTTTGAGCTTCGTCTGTTTTGGCTGTTTTATTGTAAGATTGGCGGTTTACATTAACAGTGAGGTAGTAGCTAGTCGCTTCTTGTGGACTGTAAACAATCTTATCACCGTACTCTTGTTTAGTTGACTCAAAGTTTGAGCTTGTTGGGAAGAGACGGGCTGTTGTATAAGCTCCTTGTGTAAAGCTACGAATCAAAGATTCTTGGTCTGATCCATCGTAGAAAGTTAGTTTAATATTGTCAATCTTGACATTGTCCTTATCCCAGTAGTTTGGATTCTTTTCATATTCAATGACTGATTTTGAAGTCAATGATTTCAAGAAATAAGGACCATTATATAGGATACCTGATGGGGTTGGTGCACCGTAGTCGCTCCCTTTAGAATTCAAAAATTCTTCATTAACTGGGAGCATGGTTGCAGTTGTGACTTTAGAGTTCCAGAAACTTTCTGGTTTGTTGAGCGTGTATTCTACCGTGTAATCATCAACAGCCTTAACTCCTACGGTAGAGAAATCATTGCTCTCACCACTAACATACTCTGCCAAACCTTTGATAGAATCCTGAATCAAAGAAAGACCATCTGATTTTCCGTCAGCAGCATGTTTAAGCCCAGTAACAAAGTCTTTGGCCTTAACTTCAGCGTATTCTTCTCCATCAGAAGTATACCATTTTACACCCTTACGAAGTTTGTAGGTGTAAGTCAAACCATCCTTTGAAACAGACCAGTCTTCTGCAAGTGATGGAATTAAGTTCCCATACTTATCATTTTCCAAAAGACCATCAACAACGTTTGCTATAACGTCAGAGGTTGAGCTCTTGCTCGTCACACTATAGTCCAGAGAAGATGGATCCATAGCGTAGACATAAGAGAATGTCTTGGGAGCATCCGCTTTCTTTTCACTTTGCCCACAAGCAGTTAACAGTAGGGCTGCACTCAAAACAGCACCTGCTCCTAAGAACCACTTTTTCGATTTCATAAGTAATCTCCTTAAAGATAGTGTTTTCACCATTATACCCTATTTTTTCATAAAAGCAAGAACTTTCGCCAGATTTTTTAGAAAATTCTAACAAATATTTTTTAAAGGCTTTTCT
>CAJZDE010000047.1:0-8247 GCA_915063165.1 uncultured Streptococcus sp. | reverse complement strand
AATTTCTTTTAATGATCCGGTTCAAAATCAAAACCATACAAGGTTGCGAAATAGTCCTCAGGGCCCTCTGCACGGCGGATTTGGCGGGCTTTTCCTTCTTCGGTATAGAGGATTTCTGCCGAGCGTAGTTTGGCATTGTACTGATAACCCATGGAGAATCCATGTGCACCTGTATCATGAATCACTAGCAAATCACCGATTTCTGTATGAGGTAGTTCGCGGTTCACTGCAAATTTATCATTGTTTTCACAGAGTGAACCGACCACGTCTACCACCTCAACAGGTTCATCTGGATGAGTCAGATTGGTGATATGGTGGTAGGCTCCATACATGGCTGGGCGCATGAGGTTGACTGCTGATGCATCCACACCCAGATAGGTACGATAGGTTTTTTTCTTATGAGTGACTCTTGTGACGAGAGCTCCATGAGGGGCTAACATAAAGCGGCCCAATTCGGTGAAAATCTTGACCTGACCAAGTCCCGCTGGTGTAAGAACTTCTTCATAAACCTTACGAACTCCCTCACCAATCACAGCGATGTCATTTGGCTCCTGCTCAGGACGATAGTTGACACCAATACCGCCGGAAAGATTGATAAAGTCTAGCGAAATACCCAACTTTTCCTTGATTTCAACGGCTAATTCAAAAAGCTGACGCGCCAACTCTGGGTAGTAGAGATGGGTCACGGTATTGGATGCTAGGAAAGAGTGAATCCCAAATGTCTTGGCTCCTTTTTCCTTCAAGATGGCAAAGGCTTCAAAAAGCTGAGCCTTGGTCATCCCAAACTTGGCCTCCCCAGGATTGTCCATGATGTCTGTTCCCAATTCAAAGACTCCGCCTGGATTATAACGACAGGAAATGATTTCTGGAATGCCTGCCGCTCGCTCTAGATGTTCAATATCTTCAAAGGCATCCAAGTTAATAGTTGCGCCCAATTCACGCGCATAGGCATATTCCTTGTCAGGCGTGTTGTTAGAAGAGAACATGATTTCAGAACTGGGAAAATCCAGTTTATGGCTCATCAAAAGTTCCACATAACTAGAACAGTCCACACCACAACCTTCCTCTTGGAGGATTTTCAAGATGGCTGGGGTTGGAGTGGCCTTGACGGCAAAATATTCTTTGAATCCCTTATTCCAAGAAAAGGCCTGGTTGACGGCTCTTGCTTTTTCACGAATCCCCTTCTCATCATACAAGTGAAAGGGAGTCGGGAACTCTGCAACAATTGTTTCTAAATCTTCACGGCTGATAAATGGTGTTTTCATAAGCATCCTTCTATTCTGTTTGCAAAGAAAGGCTGGGACAATCGTTCCAACCTTTAGTTCTATCTCTTATTTGTCTTCGTCAAAGATATTTCCAATCTCAACATCGATGGATTGGTTCTTAACATCAATATTGGTTACTTTCAAGAGTGACTTATAATCAAACTGCTTTTCACGTTCTTCTTGGGCATTGTCCGCAAAGACTGCGACACCAGCTAGTTCAGAATCGAACTCACGCAAGAGACTGATCATCCCGTTGACAGTTCCGCCGCCTTTCAAAAAGTCATCCACGATCAAAACACGACTGCCTGCCTTGAGACTGCGTTTTGAAAGGAACATTTTCTCAATGCGGTCACCGCTGGAACCTGAAACATAGTTGACGCTGACCGTTGAACCTTCGGTAATTTTCAAGTCACGGCGCACAATGACAAATGGAACATTGAGGACGTTGGCAACTGCATTTGCGAGTGGCACACCTTTTGTTGCTACTGTCATAACGGCGTCGATTTTTTGGTCCATAAAGCTCTTGGCAATGATACGACCAATATTCTTCAAAATGGCAGGTGTACTAAGCAGATCAGACAGATAGATGTAGCCACCTGGCAAGATACGGTCGCTTTCTGAAAGTTTGTCACGCAAGTCTGCGATCATTTCTTTGGCTTCATGGCTTGAGATTGATGGTGTAAAGATAACGCCACCACCTGCTCCAGTCACAGTCTGAATATGACCGATTTCGATTTCCTCAAAGGCACGCTTGATAATCACGATGTCCTCTGAAATCGATGATTTTGCTGATTCGTACTTTTCTGCAAAGGTATTGAGACTTGTTAGTTTGTATGGATTATTAATCAAATAGTTGGAAATGACAACCATCCGATCACTTCTTCTTAATTTCATTTTTATTTACCATTCCATTTAATTTTGATATTTTATCCATTATACCACATTCACATAAAAAAACGAACATTATTGCGTAAAAAATGCTCGTTTTTCTTAAATCATTAATCTAAATCTGGTTTATAGAAGGAACGATTGTCCATAGCGAAGATTTTATTGGTCATTTCTCCTTTATCCACCAAAGCAAGAGCTGTTGACATCATCATCATGCTGGCATCTAGATTGTCAATCATATGAATAATCTCTGCTTCCATAATGCGTGGACGGACTGGACTTCCATACTCCAGCAAGCCATGGTGACTGAGGATGACATGGCGCAGTAGCACCACTTCTTCTCTAGTATCATCGATGCCTAGTTCCATGACTGTCTTGGTAATTTCACTATCGATGAGAGCAATATGTCCAAGGAGATTGCCTCGCACTGTGTACTCCGTCTGATCAGGACCACTGAGTTCTAAAACCTTAGCCAAGTCGTGCAACATAATCCCCGCATAGAGGAGGCTCTTGTTGAGCTGAGGATAGATCTCACTAATGGCATCTGCTAAGCGCACCATGGTTGCTGTATGATAGGCCAAACCCGTCTCAAAGGCATGGTGGTTGGTCTTGGCAGCTGGATAGGAGTAGAATTCCTTATCATACTTGGTGTAGAGACTGCGAACGATACGCTGCCAGACAGGATTTTCAATCTTGAAAATCATTTGCGACATATAGTCACGGATTTCCTTGACATCAACTGGCGACTTGACCTTGAAATCAGCTGGATCATTGGGTTCCCCAGGCTGAGGCAAGCGAAGAGTAATTTGATTGACTTGAGGTGTATTATTATAAACTTCTCGACGTCCCTGCATGTGGACGACTTTCCCTGCGGTAAAGGCCTCGACGTTATGAGGTTGGGCATCCCAGAGCTTCCCTTCAATCTCGCCGCTATCGTCTTGGAAGGTAAAGGCTAGGTAGTTTTTCCCAGCACGCGTCTGTCTCAGGTCAGCTGACTTGATCAGGTAAAAGCCTTCAAACAGCTCATCTTTTTTCATGTGACTAATCTTCATATTCTTCCTCATCTTCTTGGAAATGGAGTAGATCAAGCGCAGGCTCACCTTCTGATAACTCAATGTGACGGAGCGTCCGCTCAATAGCTGTGGTACGACGGTTTAATAATTCATCAATATTGCCAGAGGCATGTTGGAGATGCTTTTGTGCCTTGACCAGAATGCCTCCGAACTTGCCAAACTCGGTCTTGACGCTGGCAAGAGTCTTGCTGATATGGTCGGCACTCTTTTGGATATTGAGAGTCTTGAAGCCAACTGATAGAGAGTTAAGCAGGGCTGATAGGGTACTTGGGCCAGCAACAATAATCTGCTCCTCCCGTCTCAAATCATCAAAGAAGACCGGATTGCGAACAATCTCTGAGTAGAGTCCCTCTGTCGGAACAAACAAGACTCCAAAATTGGTCGTCCGCGGTGGCGCTATGTACTTGCTCTTGATATCCTTGGCAAAGCGCTTGACGCTTGTTAGGAGTGACTTACGACAGCGTTCGATTTCGTCCTTATCGCCTGCTTCATAAGCTTCTTCTAAGCGGTAATAATCCGCCAGTGGAAACTTGGAGTCAATCGGCAAATAGACATATTCCTGGTCGCCTTGGCCAGGTAACTTGATGGCGTACTCTACTCGCTCGCTAGAGTTTTCAACAGTTGCAAATTCTCGTTCGTACTGGGCAGGTGTCATGATGTCTTCGATGATTTGCCCCAGTTGCAATTCACCCAGAATCCCTCGCGTCTTGGTTCCAGAGAGAACCTTATTAAGTGCACCAACATCACGGGCAACTGTCTGCATCTCTCCAAGACCACGATTGACAGACTCCAGTTGCTTGGAAACTGTCTCGAAAGAAGCCTGCAAGCGTGTCTGCAAGGTCTTTTCCAACTTTTCCTCGACTGTTTGGCGCATTTGTTCTAGGCGTTGCTCATTTGATTCCTGCAAAGCTTGGAGACGTTGGTCGGTCTTGTCTCTGGTTTGGAGGAGATTATCTGTCATTTCTTGACGGACTTGAGTCAAGCCTTGATGCAATTCCATTCGCACTTCCTGCAAGCGATCGCTGACAGCCACTTCCAAGTCTTTTTGATCTAGCTGACTGGCTTGTCTGGCTTGTTCAAAGCGATAATCCAGTTGATCTGAAAGATTGTCTGCCTGATTCTCCAAACTCTTGGCTAGGTACTTGTCTTGCTTATCCTGCCTTTGCCAAATCAGAAAGAGTCCAGCTAGGTTGACAATTAATAATAGTAATAATACAGTCTCCATCCTACCTCCTGTCCTTGCTATGCAGCACGACGACATAGCCATCTGGGCAAGTTACCGAAACTTCCCTATCTATATATTCGTTAGAAGCGTACACTTTTTTAAAGAAAAAATTTTCCTCTGTCAATTCGTACTTGGCACCAAGAATAGTCAGCTGGCTATCCCGAACAGGCATAAAGGCTAGATAATCGTAGTCTGAATGGGGCTCTAGCTGACTGGTCCCTTCTGGACAATAGGCAATCAAGTTTTGCCCATCCTCAATCGCTATCTGGCGCATATAGGGTGCCAACTTGGGATTGCTAGGCAGAAAGACATTAGCCAGCATATGATCAATACGACCACCCAAAGCCCCAAAAATGGTCACTTGGGCTTGAGGATTTTTTTCAAAAATCGTTAAAAGTGCTAGTTCCAGATCCGTATCATCCTTTTCTGGCTGGGCTGGGACAAAATGTTGGGCACGTTTTTGAATCAACTGACGTTCGTCTGCAGTCACCGAATCAAAATCTCCAACTGCTAGGTCGAGAGGAAGGTCTTCTTCCAAGACCCAGAGCGAGCCTCGATCCACACCGACAAAGCAATCAAAATCCGTCCGATAATGACCGCGATCTCCGCCGGCAAAAACGGCAACCCTAGTCCAATTGTTTTCTGAGAGTTTGCACTCGTTCATTGACATCTCCCTTAAAGACATAAGATCCCGCTACAAAAACGGTAGCACCAGCTTCTTTAGCCTGAGAAATGGTTTGATCATCAATCCCGCCATCGACTTCAATCTCAAAGCTCAAACCTTTTTCCTCACGAAGGGCAACCAACTCACGAACCTTATCCATGGTTTCAGGCAGAAAAGTTTGCCCACCAAATCCAGGGTTAACCGTCATCACCAAGACTTGGTCCACTAGGTGAAGGATGTGCTTAATCGCCTCCACAGGTGTCCCAGGATTGATAACAACCGAAGGTTTGACACCAAGAGAGCGAATTTTTTGGAGGGCACCATGGATATGAGGCGTTGCTTCCACATGGATACTGATGATATCCGCTCCCGCACGCGCAAAATCTTCTAGATGATGCTCAGGATTTGATACCATCAAGTGGCAGTCAAAGACCATCTTGCTATGGGGGCGAAGAGCTTCAACCACACCTGCACCAAAACTGATTTGTGGTACAAAGTGACCATCCATGATATCGATATGGGCATATTCTGCACCAGTTGCTTCTAGACGTTTGATTTCACGTTCAAAGTTGGCATAATCTGCTGCCAGAATTGACGGAGCAATCTTGTATTGAGACATGTGTTTCTCCTTATTTTGGAATTTTTTTACTGACTTTTTTATAGGTTTCTCTGCGATTTTCAATTTCACTGAGGAATTGCAGGTAGTTGTCAAAACGGAAGGTTGCAATGGCACCTTCTTCTACAGCTGGCTTAACCGCACAGGACGGCTCATGGGTATGGGTACAAGTACGGAACTTGCAATCTCGACTGACACTGGCAATCTCTGGAAAGGCCTGATTGAGGTCTTCAGCCGTTGACACTTCATAATCCAGGGATGAAAAGCCTGGTGTGTCGGCAATTTTACCCCCATTGAGGTTGTAAAAACTAACAGCTCGAGTGGTATGGCGACCACGACCTAGACTGTCTGAAATCTCTCCTGTTTCAAGATTGAGGTCCGGTGCGATTTTATTGAGGAGGGTTGATTTTCCAACACCTGTCTGCCCCATAAAGACCGTCACTTTTCCTGTCAACAAAGGCAAAAGTTCTTCTTTACTAGTCACAAAGTCGTAACCAATGGCACCGTAAGTCTGCTGATAAAAATCCAGTTCTCCTCTATCTTCCAGCAAGTCCATTTTAGAAATATAGACGATGGGATGGATGCCCTTGTGTTCCAAAAGAACCAAGAAACGATCCAACAAGTTGCTGTTGAAGTCCGGTTCCTTGACGGACATGATCACCACAGCTTGGTCAATATTGACAATGGGCGGACGGACCAGACTGTTTTTCCGTTCATGAATCTTGAGGATATAACCCTCTGAATTTTCCTCTGCAGAAAAATCTACCCAATCCCCAACATAGGGCGTATGACCTTTTTTGCGGAAATTCCCACGCGCGCGTGTCTGATAAACCTGACCATCACTCTCTACATAGTAGAATCCTGCCAAGGCTTTAATGATTTGTCCCTGCATCTTAGAGTCCTTGTCCTTTAAGCGCATCTGCCAGACTGGCAAATTCTTCTAAGCTGAGAGCTTCACCACGCACAGATGGAGATAAGCCTGCCTGGTCCAGAGCCTTGGTCAATTTATCCTTGATTTCTTCGGTCTTCCCAAAGTAGCCTGTTAAGTTGTTCCATAAGGTCTTGCGACGATGAGTGAAACTAGCCTTGGAAACCTTAAAGAAGAGCTGCTCATCTTTTACTGCTACAGCTGGTTCTGGACGGCGCACCATTTTTAAAATAGCTGAGTCCACATTTGGCGCTGGCACAAAGACCGTACGAGGCACGATGAAGGCAACCTTGGCTGTCATATAATACTGCACAGCAATAGACAAACTACCATAAGCCTTGGTATTTGGTTGAGCGGAGATACGATCCGCCACTTCTTTCTGCATCATGACGACAAACTCACTAAAAGGAATGCCACTCTCGATTAAATACATGAGAATAGGCGTCGTGATGTAATAAGGCAAGTTGGCTACTACCTTGATTGGCAGGTCGGGATTTTTGAAATTCTGGATATGCTGGGCCAAATCCACTTTGAGAATGTCCTCGTTGACTACTGTCACATTGTCAAAATCACGCAGGGTATCTGCCAAAATCGGTACCAAACGGTGGTCGATCTCAAAGGCCATAACTTGAGCTGCACGCTCAGCCAAAAATTCTGTCAAGGCACCAATCCCTGGCCCGATTTCGATGACATTAACCTGATCGTCAATTTCAGCTGTATCCACGATTTTTTGAAGGATATTGGTATCCGTCAGGAAATTCTGTCCGAAGGACTTTTTAAAGGTAAAACCGTGACGCTCCAGCACTGCCTTGGTCACGCTATAATCTGCAATTCTCATCTATTCTCTTTTCTAATATGAACGACGATATATCCAAACAAAATCATTTCCTCTAGAGCCCTGATGAATCAGGTCTTTTAAATAAACATTTGGATTCGTCAGTTCTTTTGTTTCCGTATTATAACTTGTTATTGTCTTTCCACCATGTCGAAGAAACCATTCCGTATCCAATCCAGGCAGATATCTATCCTTTTGAAGAAAACTACAAAGCTCCTCAACTGTCATATTCTCCGGGATATCAAGGTCCATCTGATGAGAAAAAACATCATCCCCCATGCAGATAGATTCTCTGTCAACTTGTATTGTCATTTCGATCTGTCCTTATAAGTTTCTATTTTAATGCTATCAAAATAGATAATCCTAGAAATAAATCAACTATAATATATCGTCATATATAAGAGGAACTATTTAACATCCCTTAACTTATCCTGGCTTCTTCCATTTTCATTAGGAACACATCAAACAACTCCATATACGGAATTTTCACTCACTATTGAAACAACTTGTAAAATCTGTTCTATTTTTTAAAATCTTTATCATTCATCGTTTGAAAAAGTCAATTGCTCAAGTAAGGCATAGAGTTTTTTCTGCTCTTCTTCTTCGTAAGCAGATCTATTTGCTTTTACTTCCCTGCATTTCTCGTCATACAAAAAACCGTC
The DNA here is from genome assembly GCA_915063165.1 of uncultured Streptococcus sp. Taxonomy (GTDB): domain Bacteria; phylum Bacillota; class Bacilli; order Lactobacillales; family Streptococcaceae; genus Streptococcus. Next base: position 91 of record CAJZDE010000047.1, on the reverse strand, counting down.
ATATCCGTCTTCTGTAGATAAGGCTGTGTAGACTTTCGCCATTTCTTCAGGACTAATCGAAAATCTTGACTTGATTTTATAAAGATTTTTC
>CAJZDE010000046.1:0-8349 GCA_915063165.1 uncultured Streptococcus sp. | reverse complement strand
CTCAGTGATGAGGAAATGGCTGCAAAAACAGAGGAGTTTCGCCAGCGTCTTGCCCAAGGAGAAACCTTGGATGAACTGTTGGTAGAAGCCTATGCCCTTGTCCGTGAGGCCGATAAACGGGTCTTGGGTCTCTTTCCCTATGATGTGCAGGTCATGGGAGCCATTGTGATCCACCAAGGAAATGTGGCTGAGATGAATACGGGTGAAGGCAAGACCTTGACTGCAACCATGCCCCTCTACCTCAATGCCCTAACGGGAAAAGGCAGCATGCTGGTCACAACTAATGACTATCTGGCTAGACGGGATGCAAGCGAAATGGGCCCAGTCTACCAATTTTTAGGTCTAACTGTCGGTCTGCCTTTTTCAGAGGATCCAAAAGAGGACTTGACTGCCGAAGAGAAAAGAAAGATCTACACATCAGACATCGTCTACACGACCAATAGTGTACTGGGCTTTGACTATCTCAATGACAATCTTGCCTCCACTCGTGAGGGGAAATTCCTGCCTCCCTTTAACTATGTTATCATTGATGAGATCGATGACATTCTACTCGATAGTGCCCAAACTCCCTTGATTATCGCAGGTTCTCCCCGCGTCCAGTCTAACTATTATGGGATGATTGATACCCTAGTGACGACCTTGGTTGACGGAGAAGACTACATCTACAAGGAAGAAAAAGACCAAGTTTGGTTGACCCGAAAGGGGGCCCAGACGGTTGAAGGATTCCTAGGAATCGATCATCTCTACAAGGAAGAGTACGCCAGTTATGTTCGGCATCTAGTCTATGCTCTCAGAGCTCATACGCTCTTTACCAAGGACAAGGACTACCTGGTTCGAGGGCAAGAAATGGTCTTGTTAGACAAGGGAACAGGGCGCTTGATGGAAATGACCAAGCTTCAAGGAGGTCTCCATCAAGCCATCGAAGCCAAGGAACATGTGAAGCTTTCTCCTGAAACCAGAGCCATGGCTTCAATCACCTACCAGAGTCTCTTTAAAATGTTTCGCAAAATCTCAGGTATGACAGGAACGGGAAAGGTGGCAGAAAAAGAGTTTTTTGAAACCTATAACATGTCTGTCATTCGCATCCCAACCAATCGCCCACTTAGGCGAATGGACCATCCGGACAATCTCTATGTGACCCTCCCTGAGAAAGTGTATGCTTCTCTCGAAGCTATCAAGACCTACCACGCCAAAGGCAATCCACTCCTGATCTTTGTCGGATCTGTAGAAATGTCCCAGCTTTACTCGTCCTTGCTCTTGCGAGAGGGGATTTCTCACAATGTCCTTAATGCCAATCATGCGGCGCGTGAAGCCCAGATTATCGCAGAGTCTGGACAGATGGGGGCAGTGACCGTTGCGACTTCTATGGCAGGTCGAGGGACAGATATCAAACTCGGTCCAGGTGTTGCAGAATTGGGTGGTTTGATTGTGATTGGTACCGAGCGGATGGAGAGCCAACGAATTGACCTGCAAATCAGAGGTCGTTCTGGTCGCCAGGGTGATCCAGGCATGTCTCAATTTTTCGTATCGCTTGAAGATGATGTGATCAAAAAGTTCGGGCCGTCTTGGGTTCACGACCTGTATCAAGACTACCAAGTGGAAGATATTAGCAAACCTATCCTACTCAAGGCTCGCAAGTACCGCAATCTCGTCAGAAAAGCCCAAGAGGCTAGTGATAGTGCCAGTCGCTCTGCACGCAGACAAACCTTAGAGTATGCGGAAAGCGTCAATATTCAGCGTCAGATGGTCTACAAAGAAAGAGATCGCTTGCTGGATGGGAGCCGTGATTTAGAGCATATCCTTGAGGACATACTGGCAGACTATACCAAACAAATCTCAGAAAAAGCCTATAGCAGCCCCCAAGAACTCTTTCACTTCATCGTGACCAATATTAGCTTCGGGATGAGAGAATTACCAGCTGATTTGGATTTAGCTGATGCAGATCAGATTCGGGAGTTACTAGAGAAAATAATAGCCAAGGAAATCGCAGCTAAAAAGGAAGTCCTCCAACCTCACCAGCTCTATGACTCTTTTCTGAGAATATCCATGCTCAAGGCTATTGATGACAACTGGGTTGAGCAAGTAGACTATCTCCAACAGCTCAGTCTAGCAATCGGGAGCCAGTCTGCTTCTCAAAAGAACCCTATCGTGGAGTACTATCAGGAGGCCTATGCAGGCTTTGAAACCATGAAGCAACAAATCCGTACAGATATGGTACGCAATCTTCTCATGGGGATTGTGGAAGTAACGCCCAAAGGTGAGATTCTCACCCATTTTCCATAAAAAGAGGATCATATGACAATTTACAATATAAATCTAGGGATCGGTTGGGCGAGCAGTGGTGTCGAGTATGCCCAGGCCTACCGAGCAGGGATTTTTAGAAGTTTAGACCTAGCATCTAAGTTTATCTTTACCGACTTGATTTTAGCGGACAATATTCAGCATTTAACGGCTAATATCGGCTTTGCGGATGATCAGGTAATCTGGCTTTACAATCATTTTACAGATATCAGGCTAGCACCGACCAGTGTTACAGTTGATGAGGTCTTGGCCTCTTTTGGTGGCCTAGAGAGTCATAGGGAGCAGGATGGCAAGGTCTTGCGCGTCTACTTTTCAGATGAGGATAAGTTTGTAACCTGCTACTTGGTAGACTCGGCTAAGAACTTGGTGCAACATGCAGAGTATGTGTTTGGAGGGAACTTGATTCGCAAGGATTATTTCTCCTACACACGCTACTGTACAGAATATTTCGCGCCCAAAGACCAAGTGGCTAGGCTCTATCAACGAACCTTTTTCAATGAAGACGGCAGCACTGCTTACGATATCTTGCTGACTGAAGGACAGGAAGAGGTCTATCGATTTAAGGACCGGATTCTGTACGGAAAACCAGCCCTTATGCGCTATTTTATGCAAAGTTTGAACTTGAGCAAGTCTGATTTGGTCATCTTGGACAGGGAAACAGGGATTGGTCAGGCTGTTTTTGAAGAAGCACAAAAGGCCCATCTAGCAGTTGTCGTTCACGCAGAGCACTATAGTGAAAATGCTAGTAACCAAGACTATCTCCTCTGGAACAACTACTATGAGTATCAGTTTACAAATGCGGACAAGGTCGATTGCTTTATCGTGTCTACGGATCGGCAGAAGGAAGTTCTCGAAGGTCAATTTGCCCAGTACAGCCAGCATCGCCCACGAATCGTCACGATTCCAGTTGGGAGCATAGATCAGCTGACCGAGCCTGCTAGGGAACGCAAACCCTTTTCTCTCATTACGGCTTCGCGTCTGGCCAAGGAAAAACACATTGACTGGCTCGTCAAGGCGGTTATCCAGGCGCATCAAGTCCTCCCAGAGCTCACCTTTGACATTTATGGCAGTGGGGGTGAGGAATCTCTTTTAAGGGAAATCATCACGGCTCACCAAGCGGAGAACTATATCCATCTCAAAGGGCATGTGGATCTGGCTCAGATCTATCCCCAGTATGAGGTCTATCTGACAGCCTCAACCAGTGAAGGCTTTGGTCTGACCTTGATGGAGGCAGTTGGTTCAGGCTTGCCCCTGATTGGTTTTGATGTGCCTTATGGCAACCAAACCTTTATCCAGGACGGTCAAAATGGCTACTTGATCCCAAGTTCGGATGACCATGTTGAAATGGAAATTAAAAGGGCCTTCGCGGAAAAGATCTGCCAGCTCTATCAGGAAAATCATTTGCCAGATATGCGAACAGCATCTTATGACCTAGCGAGAGAATTTTTAACAGATAAGGTAAGGGACAAGTGGAAGAAAACGATAGAGGAGGTCCTGCATGATTCAACTATTTGATCGATATGGCCAGGAAAGTCGAGATTTACATGAAAGTCTAGAAGCTGCTGGCCTGTCCCATGTCACGGTTGTGATCGAGCCAGATGGCTTTCTCCCAGATGGGATTCTTTCTCCCTTTACCTACTATCTAGGGTACAAGTCAGGAAAAACTCTTTATTTCAACCAAGTAGCCGTACCTGAATTTTGGGAGATTGCGGGAAATAATCAGTCGGCGCATATCTTAGAGGATTCTCGGGAGAGGGGTGTGATTCACTATGTGGATGCTCCTCAGTCCCGTCTGGTCAAGCAAGTCAACTGGAAGGATCTATCCGGTCGCATCTACCAAGCAGACCACTATAACCGATACGGAGCCTGCTTTGCCAAGACCACCTATAGTGTAGATGGACAGGCTATCCTGACCAAGTACCAGGATGCAAAGGGACAGGAAATTGTCCTAGAAAACCATGTGACAGGCGATATCCTCCTAACCTTGCCCGGACAAGCCCTGCGCCATTTTAAAAATCGAGTAGAGTTCACGATTTTCTTTTTGCAAGACTTGGGAATCGACACTAGCCACCTTCTCTTTAACACTCTCGCCACCTCTTTCTTGGTCTCATACCATTATCCAGACAAGAGCGGACGGGATATCTTGATTTGGCAAGAACCGTTAGGTGATTGTCTTCCTGGGAATATGCAGTTGCTACTGGAGCAAGGGGAGCTGAGAGCCAAGCAGATCCTCATACCAGATAAGGCTACCTATGAACAGGCCTTGGTCTTGGCCAATCCTGCCTATCATGACAAGTTTGTCCATCTAGGTTATCATTATCAGTTCAAAAGAGAAAACTTCGTTCGACCAGATGCTTTGATCGTTACCAACTCAGATCAGATCCAGCATATCGAAACTCTGATTGAGTCCTTGCCAATGGTGACCTTCCGCATCGCGGCAGTGACTGAAATGTCGTCCAAGTTGCTGACCTTACTTTCCTATCCCAATGTCGTTCTCTACCAAAATGCCAGTCCACAAAAAATCCAAGAACTCTACCAGCTGTCTGACCTCTATCTTGATATCAATTACGGAAACGAGCTTTTGGATGCTGTCCGTCAAGCCTTCGAGCACAATATGCTCATCCTAGCCTTTGACCAGACAGCTCATAACAGATCTTACACAGCTCCAGAACACCTCTTTGATGTGCAGACTGTTGGAGACATGATTGCGAAGATTCAAGAAGCTCTCAGCAGTCTTGACAAGATGGGCCAAGCCCTTGGACATCAAGGTCGTCATGCCAACTATGTGGACTTGGCTACTTACCAAGAGAGGATGGAAAGGATAATAGGGGAAGGACATGACTAAAAAAGATTTATTTTACAAGGATGTCGAAGGACGCATGGAAGAGTTAAAGCAAGGAGCGCTTAAGAAAGAAAAGCCTACCCGAGGAGAAAAGATCAGTAAAACCTTCTCCATTTTACTCGGCTTGCTCATCCTTCTTACCCTGATCTTTACATTATTAGGAATCTTGAGGTGAAAATGATGGAAGTTTTGATGATTATAGGAATAATCCTAGCCATCGCCTTGATTGTCCTGGTTCTCATCCAACCTCGCCAAAGCCAACTCTTTTCCATGGATGCGACCAGCAATATCGGAAAACCAGGCTACTGGCAGAACAAGCGCTTGGTAAAAATGGTGACCCTCTTGATTAGCCTAGTCTTGTTTGTCTTGCTCCTCGTTTTTATGATGGTGACCTATCAGTAAGATGTGATTTCATATACAGATAAAGGATACTAGAGACGGGGGAAATACATCTAAATCGGAGGAAAATATGGAAAAACAGATTAATGAGAAAATTATCGAAATCGTGCATCAAGCCAACGATATGATTCCAGTTGAGTGGGATGATTTGTATGCTTTATATGCTTTATACCAAGCAGGCTACATTCCTTGCGGATATGCGGGTGGACAATATAAAGTCTTCTAGCTTGGATTGTTATGAAAGTCAATCAGACTGTTGAGATATTCTGTGAATTTTAAAATATGGCTAGTCGTGATAGGGATTCAGGTTCTACAGAAAATATCCCTGTCTTGATGATTCTAAGGGGAATGGTCAAATAATTTTCCTCCAAATGCAAAACACAAGAACCTCAGAGGAATTCTCTGAGGTTCTTTGCGTTTTAGTTTCCATATTTTTGGTAAAAATCGACCTTAACCTGGATAAAGGTTTCGGCTTCGCGTAGTAGCTGCAGGAGGGTGGCACGGGTTTCAAACTCCTCACGTGTTTTAGGGAGACTCCGATTGCGGAAGACTTGCAGATAGCGTTCGATGTCATCAAGTAGGTCATGAGCAGGATTGGTCTGGCTTAGCTGGGCAGCAATCTTAGAAAAGAGCTGGGCCAAGATCAAACTCTCACTTGCGGCCAGATGACAGGTATTGATCTGCTGGGCCATATTTCGCAGGATGCGACTTTGTCTCTGTCTCATCTCAAAGTAGTGGATGTGGTAGTCCGTCTGGTGAAAGAGGTGATCCGAGTGATCCAGGTAGACCAGTTTGAGAGCTTCATCGAGGAGCTTGTCTAATTGGTCAACGAGTTGGGCTTGATTGCGTCCGTCTCCTCTTGACAGATAGTATTTAAAACGAAGCAGGACGTCTTTTAATTTTTCTTCGACCTGAAGGTGGTAGCTTTGGATGGCTTTCTCACGAGAGGGCATATAAAGGTTGACCAATAGTGCAAAGCTTGTCCCGATGAGAAAGAGGAGCACTTCATTAAGCAAGAGCTCTGGAGAGGTAGACTCCTGTACCAAGAGATGACTGACCAAGACACTGCTAGGGGTGATGCCGATTTCCCAGCCCATTTTGTAAGCAAGAGGGACATAGAGAGCCAGATAGAGGCCCAGACTCCAGATGTGAAAGCCCGTCAGCTGAAAGGCTAGAACACCGATAGCGAGCGCTAGAAGCATGGAAAAGAGGCGGTTACGTGCTAATTTCAGCGTGCTTCTGCGCGTGTCGGAGAGGCTTAAGAGGGCGATAATTCCAGCTGAAACTGCTGATGATAAATCTAAAAAATAAGCGAGAAAACAAGCGAGACAGGTCGCTAAGACCAGTTTGGTCGTACGTTGAGTGAGAGACATGAAAATTTCCTAAACTAATAGAATCAAGTTTTTAACGAGGAGTTAGAGACTAGGGACGAAGTTTTCGGTTTGTAGCATACTCGGCAACCGCTGTAAAGAGGACATCTGTTGAAGAGTTCAGAGCTGTTTCGCAGGAGTCTTGAACGACTCCGATCACAAAACCGACTCCGACAACTTGCATAGCCAAGTCGTTGGAAATCCCAAAGAGGCTACAAGCCACAGGAATGAGGAGAAGGGATCCCCCAGCGATTCCAGAGGCACCGCAGGCAGAAATGGCAGCCACGACACTGAGCACAAATGCTGTCCCAAAGTCTACCGAGATTCCGAGTGTATTGACGGCAGCTAGAGTCAGGACATTTATGGTAACAGCAGCACCAGCCATATTGATGGTTGAACCAAGCGGGATGGAGACAGAGTAGGTGTCAGGATTCAGCCCCAAGTCTTGACAGAGTTTCATATTGACAGGGATATTTGCAGCAGAGCTACGAGTGAAAAAGGCTGTAATACCACTGACACGTAGGCATTTCAAAACAAGGGGATAGGGATTTTTCCTCATAAAGAGAAAGGCGATGAGCGGGTTGATGATGAGAGCAACAAAGGCCATAGTAGCAATCAAAAGTCCTAGGAGGATACCGTAGTTAGCCAAACTGGCAATGCCCTTGTCAGAGATGGTCTTGAAAACCAAGCCTAAAATCCCAAAGGGAGCTAGGTTGATAATCCATTCCACGATTTTAGAGGTGACATCTGCCATGGTTCTCAGTAATTCTTTACTGTGTTTACTTGCCTCTCTCATAGCCAAGCCAAAGATGACTGCCCAAGAGAGAATCCCGATATAGTTGGCTTCAACAATAGCATTCAAAGGATTATCCACCAGTTTGAGCAAGAGGTTGCTGAGGACTTGACCGATACCGTCAGGAGCAGCAACTTCTGTATTTGCACTGGTCAGGGTGATTTGCACAGGCAGTAAGAAACTAGCTAGAACGGCTACCAATGCAGCAGCAAAGGTTCCGAGCAAGTATAGGAAAATAACAGTTTTCATATTGGTGTTTTGTCCCTTTTGGTGTTGGGAAAGGGCGTTGGCAACAAGGGCAAAAACCAAAATAGGAGCGATAGCTTTCAGTCCGCCTACAAAGAGGTCTCCAAGCAGGCCAATTCCTGTAAGGTTTGGAAAGAGCATCCCTAATGTAGCTCCCGAAATCATTCCAATAAGGATTCGTTTGATGAGGCTTGCCTTGGTCCAGGCTCTAATGATTCGTTTCATAGCAGTCTCCTTCAAATGTATTGTTTATAATTATAGTATAAATATGCTATAGAGGCAAGTGATATTTTGAAAATAGGGCCGATAATTGAATAATTATGAAAGAAAAGAGAAGGGCGATTTTATGGTATAATAGGAAAAAGGAGTTTTATATGCAAGATTTTTTTCAACGCTAT
>CAJZDE010000045.1:0-8479 GCA_915063165.1 uncultured Streptococcus sp. | reverse complement strand
GCGTAAGAAAGAAGAAGTTCTTACAGAACTACCTGACCTGATCGAAGTCGTCTATAAAAATGAACTGGAAGACCAACAGAAGGCCATCTATCTCGCCCAGTTGCAACAGATGCGAGACCGCCTAGCGCAAGTGACAGATCAAGAATTCCAAAGAAGTCGGGTAGAAATCTTATCTGGTCTCATGCGATTGCGACAGATTTGCGATACGCCAGCTCTCTTTATGGACGATTACCAAGGAGCCAGTGGTAAACTCGATAGTCTCCGAGATTTATTGCTACAAGTGGCTGATGGTGGGCATCGGGTCTTGATTTTCTCCCAGTTCAAAGGAATGTTGGAAAAAATCGAGCAAGAACTCCCAGACTTGGGCTTGACCTCCTTCAAAATCACAGGTTCAACTCCAGCTCAAGACAGACAGGAGATGACTAAGGCCTTTAACCAAGGGGAAAGAGATGCCTTTCTTATCTCCCTTAAGGCGGGTGGTGTTGGTCTCAATCTAACAGGAGCTGATACGGTTATTTTAGTTGACCTTTGGTGGAATCCCGCTGTCGAAGCCCAGGCTATCGGAAGAGCTCACCGCATGGGGCAGGAGCAGATGGTCGAGGTCTATCGTTTGATTACCAAGGGAACCATTGAAGAAAAGATCCAAGAACTTCAAGAACAAAAGAAACATTTGGTTTCCCAAGTTTTAGATGGTACGGAGTCGCGTGCGAGTCTCAGTCTGGCAGAAATTCGTGAAATTTTGGGAATTTCTGAAGCCAGCACTTGAAAAATCAAGACAATACGCTATAATGAAGTGTTGAAAGGAAATACAAAATGAAACAAGATCGATTTCCATTGGTGTCAGATGACGAGATCATGCTGACAAAAATGCCAGTCATGGACTTGTATGATGAGTCAGACTTTATTAGCAATATCAAAGGTGATTACCGCGATAAGAACTATTTGGAATGGTCTCCTATTAATGAAGAAGAAACCGTAGTTTCTCCAGTGGTTAATAAGGAGTCAAAGCCAAGTCCAGAACCTAAAAAAGTTGAAAAAACCTATGCTGAATTAGCTCGAGAAGAGGCGCGTGCGGACTTGAAAAAGAAACGTTCAGCCAAGTATTTGACTCAGGATGTTAGTCATACTAGACGACACAATGGTTCAACACTTGTTCGTCAAGGAAACCAACCAACAGCACCATTTCAAAAGGAAAATCCAGGTGAGTTTGCCAAATTTAGTAAAAACTTGAGCCAGTCTCACTATATCTTAGCTGAGGAGATTGGCCAAGTGGCGAATCCAACTCCGAAAACCCAAACGGAAAAAGCTAAAAAGAACAACTACGATTTTCTAAAGAAGAGTCAAATCTATAATAAAAAGAATAAGCAAACAGAACAGGAACGTCAGGTTGCCCAAGAGTTGAATCTGACAAGAATTACTGAGTAGGGGAGAAAAGCATGTCAAAAACATATCATTTTATTGGAATCAAGGGATCAGGGATGAGTGCCCTAGCCTTGATGTTGCACCAAATGGGACACAAGGTTCAAGGTTCAGACGTTGAAAAATATTACTTTACTCAACGTGGACTAGAGCAGGCAGGGATTGCGATTCTTCCTTTTGATGAAAAGAACCTACAAGGTGATGTGGAGATTATCGCGGGGAATGCCTTCCGTCCAGATAACAACGTTGAAATCGCCTATGCGGACCAAAATGGTATTAGCTACAAACGTTATCATGAATTTCTCGGTAGCTTTATGCGTGACTTTGTCAGCATGGGAGTGGCAGGAGCTCATGGAAAAACTTCAACAACAGGTATGCTGTCACACGTCTTGTCTCACATCACAGACACCAGCTTCTTGATTGGTGACGGGACAGGTCGCGGCTCAGCCAATGCCAAATATTTCGTCTTTGAATCAGACGAATACGAGCGTCACTTCATGCCTTACCACCCAGAATACTCTATCATCACCAATATTGACTTTGACCATCCAGACTATTTTACAAGTCTAGAGGATGTTTTCAATGCCTTTAACGACTATGCCAAACAAATTAGTAAAGGTTTGTTTGTTTACGGTGAGGATGCTGAGTTGCGTAAGATCGCAGCCAATGCGCCAATCTATTACTATGGCTTTGAAGCTGAGGGCAATGACTTTGTAGCTAGTGATCTCCTTCGTTCAACAACTGGATCAACCTTTACAGTTCATTTCCGTGGACAAGAATTGGGTCAATTCCACATTCCAACCTTTGGTCGTCACAATATTATGAATGCGACAGCTGTTATTGGTCTTCTTTACACAGCTGGTTTTGATTTGAACTTAGTTCGTGAACACTTGAAAACTTTTGCAGGTGTTAAGCGTCGTTTCACTGAAAAAATTGTCAATGATACAGTGATCATTGATGACTTTGCCCACCATCCAACAGAAATCATTGCAACCCTGGATGCAGCTCGTCAAAAATATCCAAGCAAGGAAATCGTGGCAGTCTTCCAACCGCATACCTTTACAAGAACCATTGCCTTGTTGGACGAATTTGCCCATGCATTGAATCAAGCAGACGCCGTCTATCTAGCGCAAATCTATGGATCAGCTCGTGAAGTGGACCATGGTGATGTCAAGGTAGAAGACCTAGCTAATAAAATCAACAAGAAACATCAGGTTATCACTGTTGAAAATGTTTCTCCACTCCTAGACCATGACAATGCTGTTTACGTCTTTATGGGTGCAGGAGACATCCAAACCTATGAATATTCATTTGAACGTCTCTTGTCTAACTTGACAAGCAACGTCCAATAAGGAAAACAGATGGAAATTCCAATCACTATAAGGCAAGCTACCTTATTAGATTTAGAAGAAATGTTGGCGATTGAAGAAGCCAATCCTTCATCAGAAGAGTCACTTAGCCTCCAATCCTTAGAAGAGAGTATCCGCAAGTCTGCGGGTACCTTTCTTGTAGCTGGGGATGAAAATCAGCTCCTAGGCTATGTTTTAGGAGAAGCACAGTATCTTCATCCCAAGTGGATAGAAATAAAATCATTGACCATTCATCCTGACCATTGGAGACAGGGACTGGGAACTCTTCTTCTTGCAGCCTTGAAACAGGTGACAGTCGAACTAGATTATCAAGGTATTCTTTTGCAGAGTCCTGATGAATTACTATCTTATTTTGAAATGAATGGCTTTGTTGAAGAAGAAGTGACAGGGAGTCAATATGACAGTGGTTCTGAATGGTATATGACTTGGGCTAATCCCTTTTATCAGGAGGAAATATGAAAATCAGACAAGCGAGATTTTCAGATTTAGATCGGATTATAGAGATAGAGCTAGAGAATTTCTCCCTTGAAGAAGCGATTCCTCGTTCGGTCTTTGAGGCCCATTTGCGGGAAATTCAGACCAGTTTTCTGGTAGCTGAAAAAGAGGGGCATATTCTTGGTTATATCGAAGGTCCAGTCGTCCCACACCGCCATCTACATGATCAGTCCTTTACAGAAGAAATAAAAGACTATAGCCATCAATCTGGAGGTTATATTTCTGTGACTTGCCTATCTATTGCCAAGGAAGCACAAGCTTTGGGAGTGGGGAAAAGACTATTAAAGGCTCTGAAAGAGGTCGCTTTAGAACATGAACGAGAGGGTATTAATCTGACGTGTCATGATTACCTTATCGCCTATTACGAAAAGCACGGCTTTGTTAATGAAGGAATATCCCAGTCAAACTTTGCTGGGGAAACATGGTATGATATGGTCTGGCAGCCTGAAAATCAATAAAACTAGCTAGGGAATGCCCTAGTTGGTTGCTTTTCTGCGACTTTTAAGATATAATATTATGGATTGTCAACAAGGAGGTAATGCTTTTGACTGAAAAATCAAGAGAAGAAGAAAAATTAAGCTTTAAAGAGCAGATTCTACGTGATTTAGAAAGAGTAAAAGAACAAGATAGAAGAGAGAAAGAAGTAGAGATTCCAAATCTGACGGCTTCATCATCTCAAGCTAGTTCAGCAACTCCTTCAGATCTTGAACCAGAAACGTCAACAGAAGAGTTGATGGCTGATTCCCTGTCTGTTGTCGATAAAATTCTAAAGAATGCACCAAGTGTTCCTCCACTTTCAAGTGCTAGAACTGATGAAACGGATGATCAAGAAGAGAAAGAGATTAGACAGCCAATCATTGATAAGATTGAAGTTGTAGAAACTGAAGAACCTCTAGTAGAGCCGATTCATCTGGCTGAAGAACCTATAGTGGAACCCGTTCAACCTAAGGTAGAACCAGTTGAGCTTAAACCCGAAGAAAAAGAATTTAACGATACTCCGACTAAGGTTGCCGTAACCTATAAAACAGAAGACAAAAAAGAGGAAATTACCCCAGGAATGCCTGAAAGAGTTGAGCCTGTTTCTACAGAATCTAGCAGTGGATTAGCTGATGCTCCACGTCGTAGTCGTCGTCAAGGTGCAACACCAACTAAGAAAAAGAAAAAATCAAAAGCCAAAGGTTGCCTAGTAACAGTTCTAGTTTTCCTAGTACTCGTTGCAGTTGGTGGTTACTTTGGTTATGGTTACGTTCAAGATTCCTTGAAACCTGTTGATGCGAACTCTAAGGATTACGTAACGGTTCAAATCCCAGACGGTGCAAATGTTCAAGAAATTGGAAGCACCTTGGAAAAATCTGGTTTGGTTAAACATGGACTTATCTTTAGTCTTTATGCTAAATACTATAGCCATGCTAACTTGAAGTCAGGTTATTACAACTTGAAGAAGAGTATGAGTACGGATGAATTGATTCAAGAATTGGAAAAAGGTGGGACTCCTGAAGCTCAGGCACCTGTTCTTGCAAACTTGACCATTCCAGAAGGCTATACATTAGAGCAAATCGCTCAAACAGTAGGACAACTTCAAGGTGAATTTAAAGAACCTCTTACTGCGGATGCTTTCTTGGCAAAAGCTCAAGATGAGACCTTTATCTCACAATTAGTAGCCAAGTATCCAAACCTACTTGGAAGTCTTCCAACAAAAGACAGTGGCGTTCGTTATCGTCTTGAAGGCTACCTTTTCCCAGCAACCTATACGATCAAAGACAGTACAACTGTTGAAAGTTTGATTGATGAGATGGTAGCTGCTATGGACAAGGCTATGTCACCATATTACGCTACGATCAAAGAAAAGAATCTGACAGTTAATGAATTGCTCAGCATTGCTTCTCTTGTCGAAAAAGAAGGTGCTAAGACCGAAGACCGCAAGAAAATCGCAGGTGTCTTCTATAACCGCTTGAATGCTGGTATGCCACTTCAAAGTAATATCGCTATCCTATATGCTCAAGGAAAACTTGGTCAAAAGATTAGTTTAGCAGATGACGCTGGAATTGATACAACGATTGATTCACCATACAATGTTTACACACACCTTGGCCTCATGCCTGGACCGGTTGATAGCCCAAGTTCGGATGCGATTGAAGCAAGTGTAAATCAGACAAAGAGTGAGTACTTGTACTTTGTAGCAAATGTTGAAGACGGTAAAGTATACTTTGCGACAACAAAAGAAGAACATGATCAAAACGTTGCAGAGCATATCAATAGCAAGTTACCTCAAGCAAGTAGTTCAAACTAAAATTATGTGGTTTTCCACATAATTTTGTTTTAAAAAAGTAAATAGAAAAGAAAGTTAAAAAAATGGCAGAAAAAACTTACCCAATGACCCTTGAAGAAAAGGAAAAACTAGAAAAAGAATTAGAGGAGTTGAAACTCGTTCGACGCCCTGAAGTCGTAGAGCGTATCAAGATTGCTCGTTCCTATGGAGACCTTTCAGAAAATAGTGAGTATGAAGCAGCGAAAGATGAACAAGCTTTTGTTGAAGGTCAAATTTCAAGTCTAGAAACAAAGATTCGCTATGCTGAAATTGTTAATAGCGATGCAGTTGCCCAAGATGAGGTAGCAATCGGTAAAACAGTAACAATCCAAGAAGTTGGTGAAGACGAAGAAGAGGTCTACATCATCGTCGGTTCTGCAGGTGCAGATGCTTTTGCTGGTAAAGTATCAAATGAAAGTCCGATTGGCCGTGCTTTGATTGGCAAGAAGACTGGCGATACTGCAACGATTGAAACACCAGTTGGTAGCTATGATGTCAAAATCTTAAAGGTTGAGAAAACAGCCTAAATAGGATGAAAAAGGAGTAGTGAAGGTTTTGCCTTGCTCAACTCCTTTTTGGTTTTTTGGATAAAAAGGAGACTATATGAGTGAAAATAAGAAGAAAAATAAAATGGAGCGTGGTTTAACCAATCGCCATGTTCAGGTGATGGCCATTGCGGGAACAATCGGAACCGGACTTTTCCTAGGTGCTGGTCGCTCTATCAGCCTTACAGGACCTTCTATCATCCTGATTTATATGATCACAGGAGCCTTTATGTTTTTGATGATGAGGGCTGTTGGAGAGATGCTGTATCAGGATCCGGAACAACATACCTTTATCAACTTTATCACCCGTCATTTGGGGAAAGGCTGGGGATATTTCTCAGTTTGGTCTTATTGGTTATCAGTTGTCTTTATCGGTATGGCAGAAATCACTGCCATCTCAGACTATGTCCGCTTCTGGTTTCCCACATGGCCTAGCTGGATGATTCAGCTTGTCTTTTTAACGATTTTGGCTTTGGTCAATCTGATTGCAGTTAAGCTCTTTGGCGAAGTCGAGTTTTGGTTTGCTATGGTCAAGATTGTGGCGATTTTAGCCATGATTGCCACTGGGGTATTTATGGTTTTGACAGGCTTTAAGACACCGCATGGTGTTGCAAGCTTGGCAAATATCAGCGACCAGTTCTCTCTTTTTCCAAACGGAGTTATGAACTTTGTCATGGCCTTTCAAATGGTATTTTTTGCCTATCTGATGATTGAGTTTATCGGGGTAACAACTTCTGAAACAAAGAACCCTCGTCAGGTCTTGCCCAAAGCTGTTAAGGAAATTCCTCTCAGAATTATCTTCTTCTACGGGGGAGCTCTTATTGCGATTATGGCCATTATTCCTTGGTCTTATCTTAATTCTTCAGATTCTCCATTTGTAACGGTCTTTGAACTGGCAGGGATCAAGTGGGCGGCGGCTCTAATCAACTTTGTTGTCTTGACCTCAGCAGCGTCTGCTCTTAACTCAACTCTCTACTCAACAGGGAGACACTTATATCAGATTGCCCATGATTCGCCCAATCGTTTCTTAAAGGCCATCAAGGTCGATACCCTTTCTCGCCACAATGTACCTCAAAATGCCATCATTGCCTCAGCGATCTTGATTGCTCTGGCTGCCTTTATCAATGTGCTACCAGGTGTTTCAGATGCCTTTGCTTTGATCACCGCATCCTCATCAGGTGTTTACATCGCGATTTATATTTTGATAATGGTGGCCCATCTCAAATACCGCAAGTCACAAGATTTCATGGCTGATGGCTATCTCATGCCTCAGTATCGCTTGCTTAATCCCCTAACCATTCTCTTTTTTGTCTTTGTTTTTGTGACTCTCTTTTTGCAAGAGTCCACTTTCATGGGGGCAGTTGGTTCTGCTATCTGGATCTTTGTTTTTGGGATTTATAGTCAGTGGAAATTTAGAAAATAAATCATGAACTCATCAACTCTGTTTGGTGAGTTTTTCTAGTTTGACAGTCTATTGAAATAGGATTATAATCAAGCTGTAGTAGTTTATTAGGAGGTTTGGATGTACGTTAGATTGGAAAATAAGGAATCGCATAAAGCGCAAGAAATAGGGGATTTGATTCGTGCTTATAATCGTTCCAAAAGAGAAGAGGCTGAGAGCGAGCCACTGAATCTTTATCTCGAAGACGAAAAGGGCAATCTCATGGCGGGCTTAGTAGCTGAGACTTTCGGAAATTGGCTGGAAATCGAATATTTGTTTGTGAAAGAGGAATTACGGGGACAAGGAATCGGTTCGAAACTATTGCAGCGAGCTGAAAGTGAAGCTAAGAAACGAAACTGTCGTTTTGCTTTTGTCAATACTTACCAGTTTCAAGCGCCAGATTTTTATCTAAGCCATGGCTACAAGGAAGTCTTTATTTTGCAAGACTATCCCTACACAGGGAAAAGATACTATTACCAAAAGGATTTGTGACCTAGACTTCTTTCTTTTGGAGAGGAACTTAACTAAGTATCAAAAAAGAACGAATACTCTTTATCATGTAAGATGGTAGAGAGTTTTTTTGTTAATAAAATCTTACAAAATGACATTTATATATTGCATTAAGTTAGATATATGGTATAATATGTTTAAAAAGAAGAGCAACTTTTTAAAAATGTGAAGGAGGATGCTAGTGGCTAAAAACTTAAAATTAAAATTAGCTCGGGTGGAGCGTGATTTAACACAAGGGGATTTGGCAGAAGCTGTAGGTGTTACTAGGCAGACTATAGGCTTGATTGAAGCTGGGAAATACAATCCTAGTCTCTCCCTCTGTCAGTCCATTTGCAGATGCTTAGGCAAAACTTTAGATCAATTATTTTGGGAGGAAGAAGATGAAAAATAG
>CAJZDE010000044.1:0-8543 GCA_915063165.1 uncultured Streptococcus sp. | reverse complement strand
AGAAAGCCACTAAGAAAGCGAGATAAGACCAGCGCCAACCCTTTTTCTCGAAGATAAAGAGCATCTTCTTCTTTTTCAACCACAAAACGAATAAAAAGAAAATAAGCAACACTTCTCCAACTAGGAAGATTATATAGCTGTCCATTCCTAAACCAAAGGTCCTAGCTAGAGTTATAGCCCCTAATGGCGTTAAATAAATGTACAGGAACATTAAAATCATACAGATTCCTAAATGTATTGTCTTTTTCATTCTTTCTCTCCTAATGGTAAACTCTCTATTAGGGCAATATAGAGGATATACCATTGATTATTTTCTTATTTATCTAGAGTATTCATATTTATCCATGCTCTATTATCAAAATAGCTAGAACAAATTGTTCTAGCTTTTAAATTTTCTTAGTATTTTCTAAAGCGTTGGTAACGTTCTTCGATAAGTTGGTCGAGTGGTAGTTCTTGCAACCTATCTAGTTCTGCACGCAATTCATTTTTAACGCAACTTAGCAGTTCTTTACTTGACAGCCCTGCTTCTGAGATTACCTTGTCTACGATTCCCATTTCTAGGAGTTCATGTGAAGTGATTTTCATCAACTCCGCCGCTTCCATAGCACGACTTCCATCCTTCCAAAGGATAGAGGCAAATCCTTCCGGGCTAAGTACGGCGTAGATTGAGTTTTCTAACATCCAGACACGGTTAGCTGCGGCTAGAGCTAGGGCCCCACCAGATCCACCTTCACCGATAATAATCGCGATGATTGGAACCTTGAGATCACTCATTTCCATCAGGTTTCGGGCGATTGCTTCACCTTGTCCACGTTCCTCGGCTCCAACACCTGGGTAAGCACCCGCCGTATTGATAAAGGTCACAACTGGACGACCAAACTTTTCTGCCTGTTTCATCAAGCGTAAGGCCTTACGATAACCTTCTGGATGAGGTTGCCCGAAATTCCGTTTGAGGTTGTCATGAAGACTCTTCCCCTTTTGGATACCAACGACAGTTACTGCTTGTTCACCTAACCAGCCAATTCCACCGATAACCGCACCATCATCGCGGAAAGAGCGATCTCCATGCAATTCGATAAACTCGTCAAAGATTCCATTGGCAAAATCAAGTGCGGTCAAACGACTCTGCTCGCGTGCCTCTCTGACTATTTTTGCAATATTCATCCGCGACTTCCTCCATGCAATCTTACTAATTTAGCAATTGTTTCAGGCAATTCTCTCCGTTTGACAATTGCATCAACAAATCCATGTTCAAGCAGAAATTCTGCCTTTTGGAAGTCATCCGGCAAGGTCTCACGAACTGTATTTTCGATAACACGACGTCCAGCAAAACCAACCAAACTCTGTGGCTCCGCTAGGATAATATCACCTTCCATAGCAAAAGAAGCTGTCACCCCACCTGTTGTCGGATCGGTTAAAATAGTTAGGTAAAAAAGACCTGCCTTGGAATGACGTTGAACTGCCGCAGAAATCTTAGCCATCTGCATCAAACTCATGATTCCTTCTTGCATACGGGCTCCACCAGAAGCTGTAAAGAGAACGACTGGCAAGTTTTCTACCGTTGCATACTCAAACAAGCGCGTGATTTTTTCACCCACAACGGTTCCCATAGAAGCCATGATAAAGTTTGAATCCATGATCCCAAGGGCAACTTTTTGCCCCTTGATGCTAGCTGTACCAGTTAGTACTGCTTCATCCAAACCTGTCTTTTCACGCATTGTTGCAAGTTTTTTCTGGTAGCCAGGAAAGTTTAATGGATCTTGAGTTTCAATACCTGTAAACATCTCCACAAAGCTATCAGAATCAATCGTCAAATCCAAGCGTTCCTGAGCTGAAATACGGAAAGTATAGCTACAATGGGGACAAATTCGTTCGCTCCCAAGATCCTTTTGGTAAATGGTGTGTTTACAACCAGGACACTGGGAAAAGAGTTCATCCGGAACCTCAGGCTTGGCTTGTGGTTTCTGCCTTACGGAACGGTTAGGATTGATCCGAATATACTTATCCTTTTTACTAAATAGAGCCATAACTCCCCCTTTTAGTTCTCATACTGTTTGAAAGTCTATTCTTTTTCTTGGTATTTTGGCAAGAAAGTTTCCATCAAGAAGGAAGTATCGTAGTCACCAGCGATAACTCGGCGGTCTGAAATCAGATCCAACTGGAAGTCTGCATTGGTTTGCACTCCTTCAATATCAAGTTCATAAAGTGCCCGTTGCATCTTCATAAGAGCATCAAAACGATTTTCCCCATGAACAATGATTTTGGCAATCATACTATCATAGTATGGAGGAATGGTATAACCTGGATAGACTGCAGAGTCTACACGCAATCCAACTCCTCCACTTGGAAGGTAGAGATTGGTGATTTTTCCTGGACTTGGAGCAAAGTTAAAAGCAGGATTTTCCGCATTGATCCGGCACTCGATAGCATGACCTCGTAGGACAATATCTTCTTGTTTAAAAGGTAAAGGCTGACCGGCAGCAATGCGAATCTGCTCTTTCACGATATCAACACCTGAAACAAACTCTGTGACTGGGTGTTCCACTTGCACACGAGTATTCATTTCCATGAAGTAGAAATTGCCACTGGCTTCATCGAGAAGAAATTCAATCGTCCCTGCATTTTCATAGCCTACAGACTCTGCTGCACGAACGGCTGCAGCACCAATTTCATTACGAAGGGTTTTGCCAATCGCAATGGACGGGCTTTCTTCTAAGACCTTTTGATTATTCCGTTGGAGTGAACAATCCCGTTCACCAAGATGGACAACATGACCCTCTTGGTCTGCAAGAATCTGAACTTCGATATGGCGAGCTGGATAAATCACACGTTCAAGATACATAGCGCCATTTCCAAAGTTGGCCTTAGCTTCACTGGATGCTGTTTCAAAGGCTGCGACCAAGTCTTCTGCCTTTTCAACCTTACGAATCCCTTTTCCACCACCACCTGCCGATGCCTTAAGCATGACTGGATAGCCAATTTTTTCTGCAACTGCAAGTGCCTCTTCAGCTGTGTGAACTTCACCATCAGACCCTGGGATAACTGGAACCCCTGCCTTGATCATTTGCTCACGCGCATTGATCTTATCTCCCATGGTATCCATTACAGCCCCAGAAGGGCCGATAAACTTAATCCCCACTTCATCACACATCGTGGCAAACTTGGAGTTTTCGCTAAGAAAACCAAAACCTGGGTGGATGGCTTCTGCTTCTGTCAAGACTGCAGCAGATAAAATCGCATTGATATTGAGATAAGACTCTGTTGCCTTACCAGGTCCGATACAGATAGCTTCATCCGCTAGGAGTGTGTGAAGAGCTTCCTTATCAGCAGTTGAATAAACTGCTACGGTCGCAATGCCTAATTCACGCGCAGCTCGAATAATGCGAACCGCAATCTCACCACGGTTGGCAATCAAAATTTTACGAAACATGGAGAACCTCCTTAGTTTCCAATTGCAAAGGTAAGAGTACCACTCGCTGCAAGCTTACCATCTACTTCAGCCTTTGCTTCAACCACAGCAATCGTACCACGACGTTTGACAAAAGTAGCTGTCATGACTAATTGATCACCTGGTACAACTTGCTTCTTGAACTTAACCTTGTCCATGCCAGCATAGAAGACCAGTTTCCCTTTATTTTCAGGCTTGGACAATTCCAAGACCCCAGCAGTCTGAGCCAAGGCTTCCATGATAAGAACACCTGGCATGACTGGGTATTGAGGAAAATGACCATTAAAGAAAGGTTCGTTGATAGTGACATTTTTAATGGCAACAATGGTATCCTCGCTCACTTCCAAGACACGATCAACTAGAAGCATGGGGTAGCGATGGGGTAGAGCTTCTTTGATTCCTTGAATATCGATCATTTGATACGTACCAATCCTTTACCGAACTCAACCATTTCTTCATTTGAAACGAGAATTTCTGTCACCACACCATCCTTAGGCGCTGGAATCTCATTCATGACTTTCATAGCTTCGATGATCACCAAAGTTTGACCTTTTTTAACACTGTCTCCAACTGTGACAAAGGCAGGTTTATCTGGTCCAGCAGCCAAATAAGCCACCCCTACAAGTGGGCTTTCAACAACATCACCCTCTGGAGCAACCGTCGTTTCAGCTGGTGCTGGAGCTTCTTCCACTGCACTCTCTACTGGAGTTGAAGGGGCCGAAACTACTGGACTTGCAGCTACTGCAGCTGGCGCTGGAACAACTTGAGCTGGTGCTTCAGAAGCTATTCTTGCTTCATTCTTACTGAACTGCAATTCGTCCGTTCCGTTTTTATAAGAAAATTCTCTCAAACTTGATTGGTCAAATTGAGCCATCAAGTCCTTGATCTCATTTAAATTCATAATTATTTATTCTCCCAACGTTTGAAAGCAAGAACCGCATTGTGTCCACCAAAACCAAAAGTGTTTGAAATAGCATAAGGGATTTCTTGCTCCAAGCCTTGTCCATAAACGACATTCGCTTCGATATAGTCTGATAACTCACTTGTTCCAGCTGTCATTGGTACATAGTTATGACGCATGGCTTCGATGGTAGCAATTGCTTCTACCGCTCCTGCAGCACCAAGTAAGTGTCCTGTAAAGGACTTGGTTGAAGATACAGGTACTTCTTTACCAAGGACAGCTACGATTGCGCCACTTTCTCCTTTTTCATTAGCAGGAGTTGAAGTTCCGTGGGCGTTGACGTAAGCCACTTGCTTTGGAGAAATTTCTGCTTCTTCCAAAGCCAACTTCATAGCCTTAATCGCACCTTGACCTTCTGGATGAGGTGAAGTCATATGGTAAGCATCACAGGTATTACCATAGCCAACTACTTCAGCCAAGATAGTTGCACCACGTTTTTCAGCATGTTCAAGGCTTTCAAGAACCAACATCCCTGAACCTTCTCCCATCACAAAACCATTACGGTCTTTGTCAAATGGGATAGAAGCACGAGTTGGATCCTCTGTAGTTGATAGGGCGGTCAAAGCTTGGAAACCAGCGATAGCAAAAGGAGTGATAGATGATTCTGATCCACCAACTAACATGACATCTTGGAAACCAAACTTGATAGAACGGAAGGCATCCCCAATGGCATCGTTTGATGAGGCACAGGCTGTATTGATTGATTTACAGATACCGTTTGCTCCGAAGCGCATGGCAACATTTCCTGAAGCCATATTTGGCAAGGCTTTTGGAAGTGTCATTGGTTTAACGCGTTTTGGACCTTTTTCATGAAGACGGATAACCTGATCTTCGATTTCTTTGATACCTCCGATACCTGAAGCAACAATGACACCAAAGCGATCTTTATCGATTGCTTCTACATCAAGATTTGCATTTGTCACTGCCTCTTGCGCTGCATACAAGGCATACAAAGAATAATCATCAAAACGGTTGGTATCTTTTTTGACAAAGTATTTATCAAATGGGAAATCTTGAATTTCAGCCGCATTGTGTACGGCAAATTCACTGTGGTCAAATTTAGTGATTTCTCCAATTCCAATTTTTCCAGTTTGCAAACTGTTCCAAAATTCTTCTGGAGTATTTCCAATAGGAGAGGTCAATCCGTAACCTGTTACTACAACTCGATTTAGTTTCATCTGTCTTACCTATATCTTTCCTTATTTTTTACATGCTAAGTCCGCCATCAACAGCGAGAACTTGTCCAGTCAAATAATCCTGTCCAGCCAAGAACACTGTAGCATCTGCGATATGTTCTGCTTGACCAAAATGTTTCATTGGGATTTGGGCCAATGTCGCTTCCTTAACCTTATCAGACAAAACAGCAGTCATATCTGACTCGATCATTCCTGGTGCAAGAGCATTTACGCGCACATTACGATTGGCAACTTCACGTGCAACTGACTTGGTAAAACCAATCAAGCCTGCTTTAGAAGCTGCATAGTTAGCTTGTCCGATATTCCCCATCAAACCGACCACACTAGACATGTTGATAATCGCACCTTCACGTGCCTTGATCATCTGTTTCAAGACTGCTTGCGTCATGTTGAAAGCACCTGTCAAGTTGATCTTAATCACTTTTTCAAAGTCTTCTTCGGTCATCTTGAGCATAAGCGTATCTTGAGTGATCCCAGCATTGTTGACCAAGACATCGACAGAACCGAGTTCTGCAATCGCTTGATCTACCATACGCTTGGCATCTGCAAAGTCTGAAACATCACCTGAAATCGGTACTACTTTGACGCCGTAGTTTGAAAACTCAGTCAGCAATTCTTCTGAGATTGCTCCGCGACTATTCAAGACTACATTAGCGCCTAGTTGGGCAAATTTGTGAGCAATGGCAAGTCCGATACCACGACTTGAACCTGTTACAAAGACATTTTTATTTGTAAGTTGCATTCTATTTCTCCTATTTCCTGTTGTATTTTGTGGGAGAAGGGATCATTAGTTTCCTAACAAAGCATCCAAGCTTGCTTGGTCTTCAACGTTAGCTAGCTGAGCTGTTTTATCGATTTTTTTGACAAAACCTGATAGGATCTTACCAGGACCAATTTCAATAAAGTTGGTTACCCCAGCATCCTGCATCACAGCAATACTTTCATAAAAACGAACAGGTTCTTTGACCTGACGCGTCAAAAGCTCTTGGATTCGATCTTTTTCCATAACAGCAGCTTCCGTATTGCCAACTAGTGGGCAAGTGAAATCAGAGAAACTCACTCCCTCAAGAGCCCCAGCTAGTTGCTGACTGGCTGGCTCAAGAAGGGCTGTATGGAAAGGACCCGATACATTTAAAGGAATCAATCGTTTTGCTCCTGCTTCCTGCAAGAGTTCAACTGCTCGGTCAACCGCAGCCACCTCACCACCGATAACGATTTGGCTTGGGGTGTTGTAGTTGGCTGGAGTCACTACTCCAACTTTAGAGGCTGTTTCACAAGCTTCCTCAATCACTTCAACTGGAGTATTGAGAACCGCAACCATCTTCCCAGAGCCTGCAGGTGCAGCCTCTTCCATATAAGCACCACGTTTAGCAACCAAAGCAACTGCATCCTCAAAGTCCAAGGCACCACTTGCTACAAGAGCAGAATATTCCCCAAGAGACAATCCTGCTACCATATCTGGCTGGTAGCCCTTTTCTTTCAATAGTCGGTAAATAGCAACCGAAGTCGCTAAAATAGCTGGCTGCGTATAGCGAGTCTGGTTTAACTTGGTTTCTTCCTTATCAATCAAGTCACGAAGGTCATAACCCAGTACCTGACTGGCTTGGTCAATTGTTTCCTTAACGATAGAGTAACGATCATAGAGATCACGCCCCATTCCTAGATACTGAGCACCTTGACCTGCAAATAGAAAGGCTGTTTTAGTCATTTCTTACAACTCCTGCCCAACGAGAGGCTTCTTCTTGAATTTTTTTGGCTGCGCCATAGTATAGATCTTTTAAGATCTCTTCGACAGTTTCCTCTTTAGAAACCAAACCAGCGATCTGACCTGCCATGACAGATCCACCTTCTACATCTCCATGAACAACGGCTTTAGCAAGAGCACCAGCTCCCATTTGTTCAAAGATTTCTAAATCTGGATTTTCTTGTTTAAAGGCATCTTTTTCAGCCTGCTCAAAGTCACGTGTCAATTGGTTTTTAATGGCACGAACAGCATGTCCAAAGTGTTGAGCTGAAATAGTCGTATCAATATCACGCGCTTTTAAGATTTTTTCCTTATATTTTGGATGGGCATTAGATTCCTTAGCTACTACGAAACGCGTACCAACTTGAACGGCCTCAGCACCAAGCATAAAGCCTGCAGCGACACCTTCACCGTCCGCAATTCCTCCAGCTGCGATAACCGGAATTGAAACAGCTGCAGCAACTTGGCGAACCAAGGTCATCGTTGTTAATTTACCAATATGCCCACCGGCTTCCATTCCTTCTGCAATAACTGCATCTGCACCAATTTTTTCCATGCGTTTTGCCAAAGCAACACTTGGAACAACAGGAATAACTGTAATTCCTGCATCATGGAATCGAGTCATGTATTTACTTGGATTTCCTGCACCAGTTGTAACCACCTTGACCCCTTCTTCAATCACGAGATCAACGATGTCTTCTACAAAAGGTGACAAGAGCATGATGTTGACACCAAAAGGTTTGTCCGTAAGTGATTTGATTTTATCGATATTAGCCTTTACGACCTCTTTAGGTGCATTCCCACCACCGATGATTCCTAGACCACCAGCTTTTGATACTGCACCAGCCAAGTCACCATCCGCAACCCAGGCCATTCCTCCTTGAAAGATAGGATAATCAATGTTCAATAATTCTGTAATACGTGTTTTCATAGTGCCTCCATCATTCCTTGCTTACGTAATAGTTCGATGAGTTTATCATTTGAGTTTCAAACTATTACCTAAACAAGAGGGAGTGGGTTTCCCCTACTCCTTCTAGTAATATGTTAATTATTTTGTTTGCTCTTCAACGTAGGCAACCAAGTCACCAACTGTTTTCAAGTTATCTTCTGCTTCGATTTGGATATCGAAAGCATCTTCGATTTCAGAGATTACTTGGAACAAGTCCAATGAATCTGCATCCAAATCATCAAAAG
>CAJZDE010000043.1:0-8613 GCA_915063165.1 uncultured Streptococcus sp. | reverse complement strand
GGGGATTGCCACGCAAAGCTAACAATTCCACCATTCGTTCCAAGCCAAAATGCGGTTGGTCCGTCCGGTAGTTAGCAATCCACTGATTGTTTTCAATTTCTTTCATCTTATTTATATTGTTTTAAATCTAAATTTTCCGCTTCATCAGCCAGACGAATAGCGGAGGCAATTTCAACTGCCATCTTATGACTAGCTACGTCATGCACACGCACCACTTCTACACCCTGTCTCGCAGCGATACTAGTTACATGAGCTGAAGCTGTGTCCCGATTGCGAAAACCAAGTTCTGTCTCGGGATTGACTTCAAAACCATTCTCTTCTAGGATATTGATGACAAAGCGCTTGCGCGAAACTCCAAGAAAGATTGGATAACCCTTCTGATGTAGTTTATCCAAGTCCCGTAAAAGAAGCAGATTTTCTTTCTTGGTCAGACCAAATCCAATTCCTGGATCCAAGAGGATATTTTCTGGTGCGATTCCAGCCTCCTCTGCTCTCGCTAGTGCTCGTTCAAAGAAAGTTTCCATCAACTCTTCGATTGGCAATGTTTCGAAGTCAGCTAACTCTTCCTCTGTAAAAGCTTGCTTAAATCCAAAATGAGGGAATATGAGCGAGCTAGGGTGCTGAGGCCGAGCCATGACTGGATTAAACATGATGACCACTTTCGCTCCAGCCTTAGCTACCACATGAGCCATTTTTTCATCACCCATGAGGCCTGTAATATCATTGACTAGATTGGCACCAGCAGCCAAAGCAACTTCTGCCACCTGACTCTTCCAAGTATCAATAGAGATGAGGACATCACTTTCCTTGCGAATAGCTTTGAACACTGGAACAACACGCTGGATTTCCTCTTCTATCTCAACATAACTACTACTTCCCGGCCGAGTCGATTCTCCGCCGATATCTAGCATACTAGCCCCTTCTGCTATCAATTTACGAGCCTGCTGGAGTGCCTGCTCAAGAGCAAAAAATTGACCACCGTCCGAAAAGGAGTCTGGGGTTACATTGATAATTCCGCAAATAGCTGTCTTTGCACGATTGGCTTTACTTAACATATCGGTCACTCCCTCAAGGCTTTTCACCATATTATTTCTCTATTTTACCATAAAAAGAAAAAGATGGACACGATTGCATTCATCTTTTCCAAGTAGGTCAATGGCTTAGAATGATAGACCTAGATTTCTACTAATCAATACCAATAAGGCCAACAAACAAAATGCAATACCATTGAGAATCATATGAAGCAAAATGGACATCTCCAAACGCTCAGTCTTATAGGCTGTCCAAGTCAAAACCGTTGACATTCCTCCATAAATAATCACAGAAGGTAGATTGGTTGGCATATGGAGTAAGGCAAAGACGATTGCACCAACAACAAAACCAAGTTTTTCTTTTCCACGAAAGATCTTTTTTGGAATAATTCCACGACACAAAATTTCCTCACAAATCGGAGCAATCAAGACTAGTAGGAAGAAAGTTGAAATCAAGGAGCTATTCTGAACTATACCATTCAGTATTGATTGGTTATTGGTTGTTACCTCATTTGTTAGTCGAAGCAGGAGTGAACCCAAGAGATTTGTCGCAAAAATCACCAGATAACTCAACACCAAGCGAGCCAAGTCTTTTGCCTTAAAAAAGGATAGATTAAAAGTAGCAAGTTGTGTTTTTCGTGCACCAATAATGAATACAATCAAAACGACTATGGATAGAGCACCTACTAAGAGGCCTGACTGTAAAATCGGAAACTCTTTGTTTGCTAAAAACAAAGCAAGTCCTATAGGAAATTGAGATAGAACAAAAGCTACCAAAAGGATGAGCACCCATTTCCCTCTGTTTAAAACCTCTTGCCAAATCGTCTTATCTTTCATGATGTACCTCCTTATAGTTAAAAAGAGGAGATTCCCCTTTTTCTATTATACCATTTATAGTGCCATACTGATATAGTTAAGGATAAACAAGGCATCCAAAATCCAAATCATCACGTGCACATCCTTGGCTTGACCTTTGACAAGTTTTGTCAAGGTGTATGTCAAGAAACCAACTGCGATCCCTTGAGTGATTGAGTAGCTGAATCCCATAAAGATAGAAGTAAAGAAGGCAGGAACTGCTTCTGACATATCATCCCAAGGAATATTTTTCAAGTTAGAAAGCATCATAATTCCGACGATAATCAAAATTGGTGCTGTTGCTGCTGAAGGAACAATAGCAAGAAGTGGGCTAAAGAAGCTAGATAGGGCGAAACAGATAGCAACTACTAGAGCTGTCAAACCTGTACGTCCACCAGCACCAATACCTGCTGCTGACTCAATATAAGTTGTTACGTTTGAAGTACCAGCAATGGCACCTACCGAAGTTGCTACCAAATCAGAGTATAGAGCCTTGTCCAATTTAGCGGACTCATGGTTTTCTCCACTTGTCGCAACGATACCAACTTTTTCACCAGTACCGATAAGAGTACCAATTGTGTCAAAAATATCCGTTAGTGAGAAGGCAAGAATAGCCATCAAGGTTTCTGGTAAACGCGAAGTGTTTGAAATCAAAGATCCTAAACCTTCTGAACCAAGAGCAGCACCAAACAAAGTTCCTAGATCATTAATCGCTGATGAAAGATTGTTGCTAGCAAAGTCAATCCCTGACAAATTCACAACACCAACAGCAATAGCAAGGACAGTCGTTGTTAAAATAGAAAGAATGATTCCACCTTTGATGCCTTTAACAACAAAGAAGATGGTAATAGCCAGACCTGCAAGAGCCACCAATACTGCTGGAGTATTGAAGTCTACCAAGCCTGGAACGGCTGCTGAATTTGCTGTAAGTGCAGCTTGAGCCTTGTCTGCTCCTTCACCTGCTACCGTATAAGTACCTGGATCGATTGAGAATTTCAAGAGGCCAGCATTCTTAATCCCAACATAGGCAAGGAAAACACCAATACCAGCCGAAATAGCTGAACGGAGTGTTGTAGGAATAGATTCGATGATCATTTTACGAACATTTGTCAAGGTAATAATCAGTGAAATAATTCCACAGATGAAGACCATACCAAGAGCTTCTTTCCAAGTATAGCCCATTCCAAATACAACTGTAAAGGTGAAGAAGGCATTTAGTCCCATACCTGGTGCTTGTGCGTACGGCAAATTAGCATAGAAAGCCATCATCAAAGTACCGACTACAGAACCGATAATCGTTGCCAAGAACACACCTTGAACAGGCATACCCGTTTGGGAAAGCATTTGAGGGTTTACAAAGAGAATATAACTCATTGCAAAGAATGTTGTTAAACCAGCAAGCACCTCTGTACGGACATCTGTCCCGTGCTCTTTTAGTTTAAATAGTTTGTCCATCTTTAATCTCCTTTTGTTTTTTACGAACAATATCAGTATTATATCATTTATCATTCACCTTTTCAATATGTTTGTTTGAATTATTTAACAAAATGGAATTTTCATTTTTTGTTTTGAGTCTGTTTTTCTTCTTTCTTTTTGATATAATAGTAGACATCTTATCTGGAATCTACTAGGAAGGTTTATATGACTAAAAAAATTATTGCAGTCGATTTGGACGGAACCTTGCTCAATGGTGAAAGCAAGCTCTCCGATTTTACCAAAAAGACAATCAAAAAAATTACTGAAAAGGGGCACCATGTTGTCATCACGACAGGCCGTCCTTACCGCATGGCGAAGAACTTCTACCGTGAACTAGAGTTGCATACTCCCATGATTAACTTTAATGGTTCCCTCACTCATCTACCCGGACAGACTTGGGCGCATGAAAAGTGCTTGACCTTGGACAAAAAATACCTCCTAGACATGGTCAAGCGCACGGAGGACATCCAGGCTGATTTTATTGCAGGAGAATATCGAAAAAAATTCTATATCACGACTCCGAATGAAGAGATTGCGGATCCTAAACTATTTGGCGTAGAGAACTTCCGGCCGGAAAATCAATTCAAACCCGAACGAGTAACCAAAGATCCCAACTGCATCCTCTTGCAAACAAGGGCTGAAGACAAATACGCTCTAGCGGATGAAATGAATCGTTTTTATCAACACCAACTATCCATCAATACCTGGGGTGGTCCCCTCAACATCCTCGAGTGTACTCCCAAGGGTGTAAACAAGGCTTTTGCTCTAGAGTACTTGCTCAATGTGATGAATCGTGATAAAAAAGACTTAATCGCCTTTGGTGATGAGCATAATGACACTGAAATGTTGGCATTTGCAGGCAAGGGATATGCTATGAAAAACGCCAATCCTGCTCTTCTTCCATATGCAGACGAACAACTTCCTCTGACCAACGAAGAAGATGGAGTTGCCTACGCTTTACAAAATTTATTCCTATAAAAGGGAAGATTGCATGGTCGCAATCTTTCCTTTTTGTTTTCATTCTTTTTTCATAAAGGCGATTTATTTTCTGTATTTTTATATTAAATTTTCTATTGCCGTTTTCATTTATCTCTCAAAATTATTGATATATTAATATTTTTAAAAAGTCATTCTATGAAAACTTTTACACCTTTTTAGAAAAAGTAGTTGATTTTTATATGAAAACGGTTTATACTTAAAGTTAGGCTTAAAGTTTTCTTAAACATACAGTCAAACATTTTATAAGGAGGAATGACAATAATGAGTATCGGAATCATTATTGCGAGCCACGGCGAATTTGCTGCGGGTATTCATCAGTCAGGATCTATGATCTTTGGTGAACAAGAAAAGGTTCAAGTTGTAACCTTTATGCCAAATGAAGGTCCAGATGATCTTTATGCTAAATTCAACAACGCTGTGGCTGCATTTGACGCAGAAGATGAGGTTCTAGTATTGGCTGACCTTTGGAGTGGATCTCCATTCAACCAAGCTAGCCGCGTGATGGGAGAAAATCCTGAACGTAAGTTTGCCATCATCACAGGACTGAACTTGCCGATGTTGATCCAAGCCTACACAGAGCGCCTTATGGACGCGAATGCAGGTGTGGATAAAGTCGCTGCGAATATCATTAAAGAAGCCAAAGATGGCATCAAGGCTCTTCCAGAAGAGCTTAACCCAGTTGAGGAAGTTGCAAGTGCTGCAGCTGCTCCAGTTGCCCAAGCTGCTATTCCAGAAGGAACAGTTATCGGTGACGGTAAACTGAAAATCAACCTTGCTCGTCTAGACACTCGTCTCCTTCACGGTCAGGTTGCCACTGCTTGGACTCCTGATTCAAAAGCAGATCGTATCATTGTTGCTTCAGACAATGTTGCAAACGACGATTTGCGTAAGGAATTGATCAAACAAGCAGCTCCAAATGGAGTAAAAGCCAACGTTGTCCCAATTCAAAAATTGATCGACGTTGCAAAAGACCCACGTTTCGGCGAAACTCATGCCCTTATCTTGTTTGAAACTCCTCAAGATGCCCTTCGTGCCATCGAAGGTGGCGTACCAATCAAGACCCTTAACGTTGGTTCTATGGCTCACTCAACAGGTAAAACAATGATTAACAACGTTTTGTCTATGGACAAAGAAGACGTTGCAACCTTTGAAAAAATGCGTGACCTCGGTGTTGAATTTGACGTACGTAAAGTACCAAACGACACGAAAAAAGATTTGTTTGACTTGATTAAGAAAGCAAACGTTCAATAATTTTAATCTGTTTCTATCATTTTTGAAAACAGGATTAAATACTTTATTAAAACTATATAGAAAAGGAATAAAACCATGTCAGATATTTCAATCATTTCTGCTATCTTGGTTGTAGTTGTTGCCTTCCTTGCAGGTCTTGAAGGTATCCTCGACCAATTCCAATTCCATCAACCAATCGTCGCATGTACCCTTATCGGACTTGCAACTGGTAACCTCGAAGCAGGTGTTATGCTTGGTGGATCTCTTCAAATGATCGCCCTTGGTTGGGCAAACATCGGAGCTGCCGTAGCTCCTGACGCTGCTCTTGCATCTGTTGCCGCAGCAATCATCTTGATCAAAGGTGGTAACTTTACTACTGACGGTATCGCCGTTGCAACGGCAACAGCTATCCCTCTTGCCGTAGCTGGACTTTTCTTGACTATGATTGTTCGTACAATCTCAGTTGCCTTAGTTCACTCAGCTGATGCTGCTGCTAAAGGCGGAAACTTTGCTGCTGTTGAGCGTGCTCACTTTATCGCTCTACTTCTTCAAGGTCTTCGTATCGCGATTCCTGCAGCCTTCCTTATTGCTATCCCTGCTTCTGCCGTCAAAGACGCTCTTGGTTTGATGCCAGACTGGTTGAACGGTGGTATGGCTGTCGGTGGTGCTATGGTCGTTGCCGTTGGTTACGCCATGGTTATCAACATGATGGCAACTCGTGAAGTATGGCCATTCTTCGCTATTGGTTTTGCTCTTGCAGCGATTTCTCAATTGACTTTGATTGCCCTTGGTGTCATCGGTGTTGCCCTTGCCTTCATCTACCTTAACCTTACAAAACAAGGTGGAAACGGTGGTGGCGGAGCTGCTACTTCTAACGACCCAATCGGTGATATCCTAGAAGACTACTAGAAAGGGGAACAATCATGGCTGAAAAAATTCAATTATCAAAATCAGATCGTCTAAAAGTTTGGTGGCGTTCACAATTCCTACAAGGTTCTTGGAACTACGAGCGTATGCAAAACTTGGGTTGGGCTTACTCTTTGATCCCAGCTATCAAAAAATTGTACACTAAAAAAGAAGACCAAGCGGCTGCTCTTGAGCGTCACCTTGAGTTCTTCAACACTCACCCATACGTAGCCGCTCCAATCATGGGGGTTACTCTTGCGCTTGAAGAAGAACGTGCTAACGGTACTGAAATCGATGACGCGGCTATCCAAGGGGTTAAGATCGGTATGATGGGACCTCTTGCTGGTATCGGTGACCCAGTATTTTGGTTTACAGTTCGTCCTATCCTTGGAGCCCTTGGTGCATCACTTGCTGCATCTGGTAACCTTGTTGGTCCCCTTCTCTTCTTCTTTGGATGGAATGCTATCCGTATGGCCTTCCTATGGTATACACAAGAGTTCGGTTACAAAGCTGGATCTGAAATCACTAAAGACATGTCTGGTGGTATCTTGAAAGACATCACTAAAGGAGCATCTATCCTTGGTATGTTCATCCTTGCCGTTCTTGTACAACGTTGGGTATCTATCAACTTTACTGTCAACCTTCCAGGTAAACAATTGGCAGAAGGTGCTTACATCAACTTCCCAGAAGGTGCTGTAACAGGTGGAGAATTGAAAGGAATCCTTGGTCAAGCACTTGGAGGATTGAGTTTGGATAGCGTTCAACCTCAAACTCTTCAAGGTCAGTTGAACTCATTGATTCCAGGATTGATGGGACTTCTCCTTACTTTCCTTTGCATGTGGTTGCTTAAGAAAAAAGTATCACCAATCGCAATCATCCTTGCTCTCTTTGCAGTAGGTATTGCAGCTCGTTTCTTCGGTATCATGTAATCCAATCCATCGAGAATATAAATAAAAAAGAATCAGGTAATAAACCTGATTCTTTTTGTGTATCAACTTTTTCTTCTAGTCAGATAATGCAAGCCTCCAATCACCACTGCTAGGATGGAAACATAGAGTAGCTGTTTGGCTTCTAAAGGCACAAAAGCTCCTTGCAGGATAAATGTATTGGCAAGTACACCAACAAGGGCTGCAATGCTCAAAAACGTGAGCAAGAGTAACTTGTACCGATTAAAAGGCAGGCTGACCTTGGCAACTAGACACAGACCATTGATCAAAGCAAGGAGGAAGCAAATAAATTTGACCTGACCTGGGACAGTGATAAGGAAGTTCGTCAAGAGTACACTAGCAACCAGAATGCCTCCACCAATCGCCGCGTTGGTTAGGATATCTCTCATAAAGTGAGTGCTAACCTTTTCTTTATTGGACTCAAAAGTCAGGAAGAAGGATGGAATCCCAATCGTAATAGCTGAAATGATTGTAAACTGAATGGGGATAAAGGCGAATTCCAAACCAAATACCACACTCAAAATGGCAAACACGATGGAGAAGAAGGTCTTTGTTAGAAAGAGAGAGGCTACCTTTTGGATGTTATTGATGACCCGGCGACCTTCCATCAAGATATCATAAAATACTGCAAAGTCATCAGTGAGAAAAACAATATTAGATACACTTTTGGCTGCACTCGTAGCCCCCTTCATGGCAAAACTAATATCTGCTTTCTTGAGAGCCAGAACATCATTGACTCCATCACCACTCATGGCAACTGTTTTACCAGCATTTTGCAAAATAGATACCATCTTTTGCTTCTGTTCAGGTGTCACACGACCAAAGATATCGTGTTCCAAGACCACTCTTTCAAAGTCATCATCGCTCACCTTGGTCATATCAATAGCCCGCGCTTCTTCCTTAAAACCTGCCTTACGAGCCACCCCATATACAGCCACATGATTATCACCACTGATAATCTTCACTTCAACACCTTGAGATTCGAAATAGTCAAAGGTTTCCTTGGTATTGTCCTTGATTTCATCTGACAAAACGACGTGCCCTAGTAGTTCCATATTAGCTGGACTCGTGATGTGGTCCTTACTATGGGCAAGTGTCAAGATTCGAAAACCTTGCTGTTTCAGATGTTCATAGTAAGGATCCATCGGCTGGGGGAAGCCGAGAAACTC